>CAYNDN010000547.1:0-3694 GCA_964395075.1 uncultured Lentimicrobiaceae bacterium
CAGCCCGTTTTCGGTTCCAATCCAGATTCTTTTTTGATGATCTTCATAAACAACACGTACACGATTATCGCTCAGGCTGTTGGGGTCGGAAGGGCGGTTCAGATGACGAATGTTTTCCCGGGTAACCGGATTGTATTCGATGAGGCCAAAATTACTCGCTATCCAGTAAAAGTTATCGCTTGATACCATAACATGGTTAAAGCTGTTACTGCGGGTAGCACGTTGTCCGGATTCACGGTTTTGGAACCGGATGGATTTATGGGTTTCAAGATCAAAAATATTCAGGCCTTTATTGGTACATACAATTATTCGCCCTGGTTTATCGTGGAGCAAAAAATTGATTTGGTTGCTGCTGATGCTTGTGCTGTCATCTTTGTTGTGCCTGAACACAGTAAAACTTCCTTTACCCGGACTGAAACAATTGAGGCCGTCATCCGTTCCGATCCAGATATTTCCATCACTGGTCTGAACCAGGCTGTTAATGGTTTCGTTACTCAGTCCGTCTTTGCGGTCGTAAGAAATAAAATTGTATCCATCATATTTATTCAGTCCGTCCCAGGTTCCAAACCAAATGTACCCATTGTTGTCCTGTAGTATGGAATAGACTGTATTTGCAGAAAGTCCCTTCTGCAGGATCGGATTTTCGGATGTGATAGATTCAAAATTGAAGTGCTTCTCACCCTGCGAAAACAATCCTGATTTAGCGAAAAAGGTGAAGAAGAAAATGAAGATAATATTATATCCCAACTTGGACGAGCCAAAACCAAAAAAGGAGATATATTTAAAACTTGTAACATGTTTTGGCTTACCCAAGTTGTCAGGCAAAATTTCTAAATTATTCACCAAATACAGGTCACTAAAAATTTTAATTTTTCTCATCGATTTAAAATAATTTAGAAATTTTGCTAAAGTACCTTTCAAATGCTAAAAGTTTTGTCAAAAGTACAATAAACTCAACTTTGACAAGCCAAAACCAAAGAGGGAATTACTTTTAATAGCGTGTGTCATGTTCTGGCTTGTCCAGGTTTTCAGGCAAAATTTCTAAATTCCTTCTTAAATACTCAACTCTACTAATTTTGAATTAGAACAGTGTAAATAAAATATCCATGAACGCCTGCCGTTAAGTTTGTTGCCTACAAAAAAAAATGAATGTATGCTTCTGAAAACGAAAATTTTTGCCGCAATATTTTTTCTGGTCATTTCAGGCCTGGTATTCCTTAGTTCATGCGGCGATGAAGATCCGCCTATTGATGTTGGATATGTTAACTTCCAGATCTACCCCAATTCCACAGAGTATATTCAACTAAACAGTGTTGGTGGCTGGGCTTATGTTACTGCAAACGATCCCAGCCGGGGCATCATAATCTACCGGCGGTCGATAAATGAATTTATGGCTTATGAAAGAACACCTACATACAAACCGGACAGTTGCTGCATTTACGGAATTGATTATGAGGAATGCACCAGACTTTTGGTTGATGAAACCGTAACTTTTGCAGTTGATACTTGCACGGGTTCTAAATTTTTGCTGTTTGATGGAAGCATCATCGAGGGGCCTGCAAAATACCCGATGGTTCAATACAACACTCAGTACGACGGCGAAGTGCTTTACGTTTACAACTAATTTCAACACCAATATAACCTGGATAAATCAATAAAAAAGTGATACATTGCCACGTCCTTCAGGGCGTGGCAACATAATTTAAAAATTTTGTGAATTAACAAGGAAAAAAGGCTGAAACAAATTTGTATCAGCCTTTTTTTTATGATTCATCAAAACAAGATTTTAATATCTGTAATGATCAGGCTTATATGGTCCATCAACCGGTACACCTAAATATTTCGATTGTTCGTCGGTCATTTTCGTAAGCTTCACACCCAGTTGCTCAAGGTGCAGGCGGGCTACTTCTTCGTCAAGATATTTCGGCAAACGATAAACATCAATGTCGTAAACATCTCTGTTGTTCCAAAGGTCGATCTGCGCCAGTGTTTGATTGGTAAACGAATTACTCATTACAAATGATGGATGTCCTGTAGCACAACCTAAATTCACAAGACGACCTTCCGCGAGCAGATAAATTGAATTTCCGTTCTCAAAGCGATAACGGTCAACCTGAGGCTTGATATTCTCTTTTTGAACTGTTGGATCGGTATCCAGTTTTTCTACCTGTATTTCGTTATCAAAGTGCCCAATGTTACACACGATGGTTTCGTCTTTCATTTGCTTCATGTGCTCAACCGTAATCACATCTTTATTTCCGGTAGTGGTTACAAAGATTTGACCTTCTTTCAGTGCCTCATCAATTGTGGTAACCTCAAAGCCTTCCATAGCAGCCTGGAGGGCGCAAATCGGGTCGATTTCGGTAACGATTACGCGGGCACCATAGGCTTTCATTGATTTTGCTGATCCTTTACCCACATCACCATAACCCAGAACAACTACAACTTTGCCGGCAATCATTACGTCAGTAGCGCGCTTGATACCATCGGCCAGTGATTCACGACATCCATAAAGATTATCAAATTTAGATTTGGTTACTGAATCATTCACATTGATTGCCGGAACCAGAAGCTCTCCTCTTTCTTTCATCTGATAGAGGCGATGAACACCGGTTGTAGTTTCTTCGGAAACACCTTTCCAGTCTTTTGCTGCGCGGTTCCATTTTGTGGGATCCTCTACAAAAATTTGCTGAAGTAATCCTAAAACTGCTTTTTCCTCAAGGCTTCCGGGCTTTTGCTTCAGGAGTTCCGGATTATCTTCAATGGCTTTGCCTTTGTGAATGAGCAGGGTGGCATCACCGCCATCATCAACGATAAGCTGAGGGCCTTTTCCACCGGGGAAGGATAGTGCCTGATTTGTGCACCACCAGTATTCGTCAAGGGTTTCGCCTTTCCAGGCAAAAACAGGAATACCACTGTCGGCGATAGCTGCTGCTGCGTGGTCCTGTGTTGAAAAAATATTGCAACTTGCCCAGCGTACATCTGCACCCAATGCTACAAGTGTTTCGATCAAAACGGCTGTTTGCACGGTCATGTGCAAGCTTCCGCTGATACGAACACCGTTCAGTGGCTTGTCAGTTGAATACTTCTCGCGCACCGACATGAGTCCGGGCATCTCTTTTTCGGCAATCTCAATTTCTTTTCTTCCCCAACCTGCAAGAGAGATATCTTTAACTTTGTACTTCATGTTTGCGTCAATCACTAAGTTTTCCATTTTGATATGATTAGTTATTTGTATTTTCAGAAAAATCGGCTGCAAAATTAGCCTTAATTTGGTTTCCTAACAAATGACCGATTTGCTTGTTCATAGATATGGTGGTTTACAATTATTGACAAGGAGGGAATTGAACGCAGAGAGCCTAGAGCAAAGCGTTTAGAGCAGAGCGCATTGAGCAAAGCGCGTAGAGCATAGAGCAGAGCGCAAAGCGCATAGCGAAAAAAATGACAACAAATTGAGCGAAGCGAAATCCCGAGAGCGAAGCGATTCGGTATGACCACCAATAATACAATTAACAAATAATAAATAACATGCCATGTGTGGAAGATATTCATTTGCACCGGAACTTAAAATCGTAAACGAACATTATAACATTACCTTAAACGACAACGACCTGGACCAAAACTACAATTGCGCTCCGAGCCAGCAGTTGCCGGTTATCAGCAACGGCAGTCCCGATAAACTCAGTAAATATCA
>CAYNDN010000548.1:0-3687 GCA_964395075.1 uncultured Lentimicrobiaceae bacterium
GTGATTCCATAAACCCCTGCAAAGGGCTGTACCCTGTGTTGAGATAGCGCACCCCTTCGGGGCTTTCGGTTCTTAGGTTTTTGGACACAGGGCTGTACCCTGTGTTGGGGTATGGCACCCCTTCGGGGCTTTTGGTTTTGGGCTGGGCTACAGTCGTATGTGTATAACACTGCCGAGTGTACAGAGTCTCTTCGGGGCTTGTGTACGGAACTGAAGCCAAAGGGCTGTAACCTTTGTTTGGGTAAGATGCACCTTCGGGGTTTGGGGCCTCATGTAATCCATGAACAGCCCTGAAAGGGCGTTTTATCTCAACATCGGGTGAAGCCCGATGTTTTGAGGTAAACCCGGACGGAATGCCCTGAAGGGGCGTAATACCCCTGTCCGGATGATCTATATTTTTTCTAATCCCAAACATAGCGTTCATCGTATTCTACATTATACTTTTTGAGGAAGGCCCGGTATTCTTCCTGGAAGGTTTTCTTCCTGTGATGTTCTTTTTGATTGGCGATATACTTAATTACCACATCTACTTCCGCCGGGTTTACGGAAAAGGCTCCATATCCGTCTTGCCAGTAGAACTGTTTTAGTTCATCGGCTTGAGTTTTCATCCATTTGGAGGAGTGGGATTTTACCTCTTCGAGTAATTTCACAAGGGCTACTTTTTTTGAGAGTCTGCACAGAATATGTATGTGGTCGATATAGCCGCCTACTTTAATGGGAGTACATTCCATGCGTTTGCAGATTCCACCGAGGTAGGCATGGAGTTCTTGTTCTACTTCCGGGATAATCAGCGGCTGCCGGTGTTTGGTGCTGAATATAAGATGGATGTAGTTTTTTACGAGTGATTGTCCCATGGTGTGGTGTATTGCGCCCTTTCAGGGCTTGGGTTCAGGTTTTGATCGTGTTCCACAGGGCTGTACCCTTGCACAGGGCTGTACCCTGTGTTGGGGTAGTGCACCCCTTCGGGGCTTGGGAATTCGGGCCGGGCTACGATAGTATCTGTATAGCACTGCCGGATATATGGTGCTGCTGAACGTTCAGAGCGGTACCTTGTGTGTACGTATGATGTCCATTCGGGACTTGGAGATTCAGATTCTATAGTGTGTATGCCGGGAGTGGATGTCTTGGGATATGTCGCCCTTTCAGGGCTTGGGTTCAGGTTTTTATCGTGTTCTACAGGGATGCACCCTTGCACAGGGATGCACCCTGTGTTGGGGTAGTGCACCCCTTCGGGGCTTGTGTACGGAGCTGAAGTTATAGGGCTGGATCCTGTATTCGGATACAGCCCTCCTTCAGGGTTCGGGTGTTCTGGTGTTTTTGGGATAGCCCTGAAAGGGTGTTTTATCTCAACATCGGGTGTAGCCCGATGTATTGAGGTACATCCGAACCGCAAGCCCTGAAAGGGCGGAATCCCGCTTTGCTGATGGTTATTTGTATTGACGGATAGCATCTATCTTACCAATCCTTTATGTTTCTGTTGAACCACTGAACGCCCGAATGGGCCGCAGGTGGTGTTTCTTTTTTGTCACTGCCCAACGGGTGGTGGACCTGGTTGGCCACAATACCATAATTTGTGGTTTTTTTATGTTCAATATTTTTTGTTGCATTCGATTTTGTATGTGGGTTGGGCTGCTCCCGGGGCTTTTTGTTTATTTTTCTTTCTTAATCCATGGAATTTGTTCAACTTCTCCAGTCCATTTTATCCTATTTAATCTATTCGAGTAAACACCTTTATAATTGCAAAGTTTTAATATCACCATTTCTATGTACCACAATGCAAGTTGAAGGGCATCATAACATACGTGACTGTTCGGAATACTTTCCCGATCTGGATGAACGATTTCGTTTCGTAATTCAACAATAGCTTTTGGTCCTGACTGCCAATTTTTGTTTATTGAATAACCATGAAGATTTTTCAATTGTTCAGGTAAGTTGTCTGGAACATCTAACTTTTCCAACATTTTATAAATGTTATTGCTTAGGTGTTTGGATTCATACTTTTTTTTATTTCTAATTGATGCGTACCTAACCAAATAATCAAAAGAAAACAATTCCAATGCAGCTATTGCAAGAATTAAGGAACCATCAGTACCTGCTCCTTCAGTATTCCTACCCGCATAACAATACCAATACAGGATTTTAGGGATTTCTTTCTCCCACAATTCATCATCAAAAAGTTTACTCCATTCCGGAAATAATTCATGTAGCTGATCAAAAGAGTGTTGATCGCAAAACCAATTATTCTGAGTCAGACTCCACCGGGCTGAGCTACGTAAGGACCAATTTTGCCAAACATTCTCGTCCTTATCGTTATAGCTCTTTAGGTGGAAAATTGGGGAATTTGCACCACGAGCAAATGAAACAAAGTAGTATATCTTATTGATGATTCGGGCTAATTCTTTCGAATGGAACGGTTCTTTGTTTGATTTTTCAATTCTTCCTACGTAAGTAACTCCAAAACCATCATTTGATGTGAGCTTCTCCTGAACATCCTTATAATTTTCAATTTTATCGAGCGTTACATTCCACTCATCATCATGAATTTCTAAGCGGGACCTATATAGAAAATTGGGATTATTTCTTCCTTGAACTCCTTTCCCCAAACACATAGGAAAATTAATAATGTCGAACGTGGCATATTTTAGTTCATTTTTTTCTTCAGAGTGTGTTCTGTCATCTACTGATGAAAGAGTAATATTATATGTTCCAAAATTGTGTTGATTCAGCCTTGTTACCCTGCAGTACATGTCAAAGTTTTCTCTACTTACTTTGAGTATCTCTTTACTATTTAAATTTTCATTAAAAATCTTGGCATTAGATTCTATTTGTATAACTAAACGAGGTTTTGGCCTTAGCTTGAGGATTACATTGCCCTGAACTTCTATGGAGGTTTCATTTTCTGATTTCTTTGAAACCCATAAGTTTTCATTTTCAGCTAAAATAATATCTTCATTCGGTGGATAGTTCTGTGCTGCTTTAATAAGGCAAATCTTAGCTTTGTTAATTCTTTTGTTTATATCCGTATTCATAGCTTCACCCTCATCTTCCCAGTCAATAACTGCTGCATTAAGCCTTTTTTTTGACGAAAAGTATATTCTTGATTTTCTCTTAGCACTTCAATTTCATTTTCTAAGCCTGAAAGGATTTTAACTATTTTCTTTTGCTCTGGCAGGGGAGGAAAAGAAATTTTTAAGGACTGGAAATTGGACTTATTCAAAATTGGAACGGCTTGTTTTCCGGCTAATAACTTTATTCGGTCTGAAATTCTTGTGAGTTGATAAAAGAAGAATTCATTCAAGCAGATGCTCTCATCAGTTACAATAGCGTGTATTCGTTGATTAGTCGTTAAATCCGTTCCTGCCATAGCAGTTTTACCAATAGTCGAGCCGATGGCCACAAACAGTGTTGCTCCCTTGGGGATTTTTCGGCCTTCTTCAAATCCTTCTTTAGTGAGCGTTTTTTCTGTAGATATGACATATTTGGTCTCATCCATATCTGAAGGAGAAACGAATAAGTAATTGCCGTCATAAAATTTAGACTCGCTTGTACGAGGCGTTGAACCTGTTATAACTTTGCTGAAAGATTTAATTGGTTTTGATTTCCACTCTCCCTCAAACCCTGGAAACCGTTTTTTAGAGGCCTGCCCCGACTTATTCGGGGTAAGCAACTGCTGCATCAGGCCTTTTT
>CAYNDN010000549.1:0-3686 GCA_964395075.1 uncultured Lentimicrobiaceae bacterium
CGCCACAACGCTGAAAGAGTCCAATGGTGCAGAAACCAACTAACATCCTCTATTTGCACGGGTTTGCATCCTCACCGGGTTCACGCAAGGCCACGAGTTTAGGTCAACGTTTAGCACCAACCGGGGTCAATTATGTAATCCCGGACTTGAACCAGCCCGACTTTGAGCACCTGACACTCACCGCGATCCTGGCACATTTAGATACAGTCGTGCGCGGCTTGCCGCAAGGTCCTGTCGGGTTGATCGGTTCCAGCTTTGGTGGATTAACCGCCCTGCACCCGCTGGCCAGTTTCTCACTGAACCTACTCGAAAATCCAACTGCGCGTGAACTAATGATGATAGCCGCTTCAGTAGGATTGGCCAACAATTTTGGAGCCCTGAAATCATTGGTAACCAAAGGTATTCAGGTTGGTCACATGAAAATGCATTTGCTAAACATTCTCAATTCAATCGATGTAAATGAGCGGGAAAAGAAACTGGCCGTGGCCCATTTTACCAACCGCAAGGTATCTTACACCTCTGTAAAAAAATACATCGACAGCATTCGCAAGGAAGCTGGAGTTGAAAGAGTATAACATTGAAAGAACAACATTTTTTTTCAAACGGAAAACTTTTAATCAGCGGTGAGTACCTGGTTTTAAAAGGAGCCAAATCCCTTGCCATGCCTGTTAGGTTTGGACAGGAAATCAAAATTCAGCAAAGCAAGGATATAGATCAGTTGCTCAGATGGAAAGCTCTGGTTCAGGGAAATGATTGGTTCGATGCATCCTATGATATATCATCATTGGAAATCTTTGAAACCAACGACATTGAGAAAGCAAATTTCCTCCGTAAAATCCTCATTGAGGCGGTAAATTTAAATCCCAAAATACTTGGCCACAATCCTGGAATATCCGTTGAAACCCATGCAAATTTTGATATCAATTGGGGGCTGGGTAGCAGCTCAACTTTAATTGCGAATGTGGCAAAATGGTTCCGGATTGATCCTTTCCAGTTGCATTTTAATACTTCAGGAGGCTCGGGTTACGACATTGCCTGTGCTGATGCAACGGAGGCGCTTTTCTACACACGCAAAGGCAAATTCTATCATATTGAGCCGGCAAACTTCAATCCGGATTTTCAGGATAAACTCTATTTTGCTTACCTGGGAAAAAAGCAACGCTCGGACGTAAGCATCGAAATTTTAAAGCACAGGCTGGAAAACCGGGATGATGAAATCGAAAGAGTTTCGGAAATCTCCGGCGAACTTATCTCTACCCATGATCTGGAGGAATTTGAATTTTTCATCTGCGAGTTGGAACAGATCATGTCTGGCATTCTGGACATTCCAACCATTAAGCAATCCAGGTTTCCGGATTTTTCAGGAACAGTAAAATCTTTGGGGGCCTGGGGTGGTGATTTTGTGATGATGACGTGGAGAGATGGTTTGGAAAGTTTGAAATCGTACTTGAATTCCAAAGGTTTGGATATTGTTTTTACTTTTGCTGACTTAAAATTGCCAGATGCAACTGGTGAAACGAATTTTTAATACAGGTATGGTTAATGAATCAGCACCCGTGGCGGCCCTGAAGGCTGGTGAAGTAAGCTGGCAAAGCCCCAGCAACATTGCGCTCATCAAATACTGGGGAAAAAAGGGTTTCCAAATTCCTGCCAACCCTTCGATAAGTATTACCCTGTTAAAATCCCACACCGAAACCACAGTTGTTTTTAAACCTGCTGACTCTTTGGGAAACCCTAAGATTAATTTCTTTTTCAAAGGAAAACCAAATGAAACTTTTGCAAAAAAAATAAAGGCTTATTTTGAGCACATCAAAGATGAATTGCCCTTTATTCAGCACCTGGATTTTGAGATTCATTCCCATAACACCTTTCCGCATTCAGCCGGTATTGCATCATCGGCTTCAGCCATGAGTGCGCTTGCGCTTTGCCTGTGCAGCATTGAGAAAATACTTTCAGGCTCTAAAGAAAAAGAAGGCCCTGAGTTTTTTACAAGGGCATCTCATTTTGCAAGAATTGGTTCAGGCAGTGCGTCAAGGAGTGTGTTTGGGCAATTAGTTAGTTGGGGATTATCAGCAGATATTCCTGATTCCTCTGATCAGGTAGCTACGCCTTTTCAAAATCAGATAAATCCAATTTTCAAAAATTTTCAGGATTCCATTCTGCTTGTGAGTAGGGGCGAAAAAAAAGTTTCGAGTAGGGCGGGGCATGGCCTGATGAACGGAAACCCTTTTGCCCCTGCCCGTTATAAGCAGGCCTCAGCAAATCTTGGCGAAATTTTAAATGCAATCGAAACCGGGGATATAGATAAGTTTATCCAAATTGTAGAAAGTGAGGCACTTACATTGCATGGTATGATGATGTCTTCAACGCCAGGTTACATGCTCATGGAGCCCAACACAGTAGAAATCATAAAAAAAATACAGGATTTTAGGGAACAATCTGGAGCAAAGCTTTGTTTTACCCTCGATGCCGGCCCAAATGTTCATGTTTTGTACCCAAATATTGAACAAGAAAGGGTAACGAATTTTATTGAAAGAAACCTGCAGCAGCACTGTGCGGATGGGCAGTGGATAAACGACGAAATGGGTAACGGCCCAAAAAGGTTAAAATAAGATGACGAAGAAAGACGGAATTTTTTACGCAAAGATTTTATTGTTTGGTGAGTACAGCATCATGTGCGATTCCATGGCTCTCACCGTACCTTACACCCATTTCAGAGGTGAATTGAGTTTTATCAATGAAGATAAATACACCAACCTTAAGTTTGCTGAAGAATCCAATAAATCTCTAAATGCTTTTTTGAATTACCTCGAAGGGTTACAATCGCGTGGTGAATTACTTTTTAAAGTCGACCTTGAGGCGTTGAAAAATGATATTAATAACGGACTTTATTTTGAGTCGTCCATTCCACAGGGGTTTGGTGTTGGGAGTTCGGGGGCGCTGGTAGCAGCTATTTATGAGCGTTATGCAATAAACCGCATCAAACAAAATGGAAATCTTTCCAGAGAGTCTTTCAATGAGTTGAAAAAGGTTTTTGCACAGATGGAATCTTTTTTCCATGGCGTGAGTTCAGGAATGGATCCACTGAATTCCTACATGAGAAACCCGCTGTTAATTAAACCTGATCATCAAATTGAGCCAGTTGGGATTCCTCGCGAATTCTCTAATGAGGGTGGAATATTTTTGATTAATACAGGAAAACCCGGAAAAACCGGACCGCTGGTAAGTTTGTTTTTTGACCAGTGCAAGCAGGAGGGTTTTAAAAAACTGATTAACGATGAAATGATCCCTTTTACAAATCAAAGTATCAATGCTATTTTGAAAGGGGATTTTAAGGCGTTTTTTACCAACCTGAAATCATTGTCTAAATTTTTACTTTCTCACCTTAAACCCATGATTCCAAAGCCTTTTATTGATATCTGGAAATTGGGTATTGATTCAGGAACCTATTATTTGAAGCTTTGCGGCTCCGGAGGTGGTGGATTTTTGCTGGGTTTTACTGAAGACCTTGAAAAAGCACAGGCTTTGCTTTCGGAGCGCAATGTGGAAATCATTCCTGTTTCTAAGTTTCATTAGTATCTTTAAATTATTTGAAATCAATGAGAAAAATTAAAACTTTTAGTGACTTGTGTTTGATGAATAATTTAGAAATTTTGCCTGACAACTTGGGTAAGCCAAAACATGCT
>CAYNDN010000550.1:0-479 GCA_964395075.1 uncultured Lentimicrobiaceae bacterium
GGGTAGCTTTCTTCGTAAAGCATGGGGGCCAGCTTGATGCTGCGATTGATATCAATGATGCTTCTTACATTGGCATTGGCAATTTCATCAACTGAGAATTCCTGATTAATAGCTGCAAAATACCCGAAATGTGGGATGTAATCCATCAACCTGATACCATTTTCGGTGAGGGCATTTCGTACAGATTGGGAAGGGATTTCATTAAACTGGACAATCCTGTAAATCTTTCCTTCGTAGGCATCATCGGCTTTGAGAGCAGCAGAAAGGTTGGGAAAATCAACGTTTTCGGCAGGCTCCATGGTGAGATTTTTAAAGTGAAGCGAGTAGTCGTTTTGTTTCTGAGCCATCGAAATTACCGGGAGTAACAACATGGCTGTGATCATCAAAACAAAAAAATTAGTTTGTCTTTTCATGAGTAGAAGTTAAATCGTTATTAATCAATTTGAATTTATCGCAAGTCCGCAAATATAGTAAACTGT
>CAYNDN010000550.1:489-3685 GCA_964395075.1 uncultured Lentimicrobiaceae bacterium
ACCAACACACCGTAACTTTTACAACACCAGCAGGCACGAATTGTTAGCGAATGGCAGGAAAAAGAATTGAAAATGGCGAACCTTACAATGGTCTTTTTCCGCTTCCTCAACAAAGCAAAACAAAAAAAACCCCACCTGAACAGATGGGGTTCTTCAAAAATCAGCAGTCATTCATTATTTTTTGATAACAAGTTGCTCGATGTACTTTTTGCTGCCGGTATTCAGCTTCACAAAATATATACCCGTATCCATATCTTCCAGGTTCAGGGTTTCGGTAAAAACACCTTCAGTGGTATTGCTCCTGGTTTTTGTAAGCACCACCTGCCCGTTTTTATCGATCACTTCTATGATTACATCAGCAGCTTCATTAAGGCTGGCCGATAGCTGCACACTGTTATCTGCCGGATTGGGGAACAGGCTGATGGCCGAACTTTCCGGCCACTTACCATCTTCATCGTCAAAGGGAAGCGGGTTCTCAGCGTCAAAAAGCAGGAAACCTTCCGGTGACAAAATCCGTTGAAGTCCCATCCGGTGCCCCGAACCTTTTCCGCGGCCGCCGAATCCACGATTTCCCTGTCCTTTCATATTGCCGGGGCAATTTCGCATTTGCTGTTTGTTTTCTCTCCTCCACTTACTGTGATCATTTCTCCAGGTATCGGCCTGTTCGCGGAGCACATCCAGCGCAGCCGTTATTTCCGCATCGTATTTGAACGACATCTCAGCAACTTCATCCATGAAATTATGCATTTTGTTGCGATGCTCACGCATTTCCCGGCGCTGTTCTATGGTTGGGCGTTCGTCACTTTTACGCATTTCAGCCCTTCGCGACCACATCGACTCACGCATCGTTTTCATTTCCGTCCTGATTTCGTCCAGCCTTGATTTATCGGCCTGTGATATTTGTTTGTCAAGGGTTTCCCTTTCACTGATCAGAACCGGCAGGACATTTTCTTCATAGTAGGCCCTCATTTCCGGGTTTTGCCCGGAACCCTGTCCCTGCCTGCCGTGAAACCCCTGCGGGCACTGGCCGCGTTGCGCAAATAATGCTGTGGATGCAGCAGTCATCAGTATGAGTGTCAATGCAAAAAATCTTTTCTTCATGATAAAATGTTTTTAGTGTGTGTTACTATTTTGTTTAGACAATTATTTATTTGAATTTATTCCGGAATATCATGTTTTTTTTGACGCTTGAAGGTCCTCCTTCGTCGGACGCTTCAAGGTCAGAATCCGACCTTCCCCCGTAGGGATGCCTATGGCAGATCGTCCTCCCTTTGGCGGACATCGAAGTGTCAAAAATTGAGGTTTAATATCGTATCTCCTTTAAAATCTTCACTCGCATATTAAAAGCGGAACTCATTATTGCTGTTGTCCCGGCGGAGGGCCTGATCTGTGCCTTTTTCCACGATGCCCGGGATGATGCCGCGGCCCTCTCTTCATCATTCTTTCGAAGCGTTGCTGGGCATGGAGAAGCCGTTCCATCTGTTGCGGGTTCAGGTAAGGTTCAAGGTCACCGATCAGCTTTTCGTGCAGCGATTGTATTTCAGTTCTGGATTGCATCATACTCTTGTGTACCTGCTGTGCATATTCATCCAGAATCGGTCCGATCTCCTTGGACTGGTCTGCATCCGGACGGATAATATCCATCATCCTGAACTTTAATGCAATCTGATGGTCCTGGTTCACGAAGCTTTGGAATTTTTGCCGGGTGATGTATCCATTCACCAGAAATCCGATGACGAACCCGATAATCAGCGTGGCTATAATAATTATTACTGGCCTGTTTTTCATGGTATCTCGATTAGTTGGTGTACAATAAAAACTCGGTAATATATTCGGGTTGCAGGTTTTCAACACCCATTAAGGCATCGAACGAAAATGATTGTCCTCCCCAGAAAGAAATCAATAAGAGGATAATGGCGGCTACAAGGCTGGGTATGGCAATGCGCGAAAATGCGAAACTGTATCCATCGTTTTCCAGCAATTCAATGCGGTTCATCACCTTTTCGGTAAAAAACGGGCTGAATCCTGTTTCGTCCTGATACATCAGGTCTCTGAGTTTTTGAAGCTTTATCGCTTCAGCTTTAAGTTCATGATCTGATCGCAGCGCATTTTCAAGCATTTCATTTTCGGTCTCACTTAACTGCTGATCGTAAGACAATTTTAATAATCTGAGGGCTTCGTTATCCATTGTTATTCGAATAAGTGCTTTAATATTTCTTTCAATTTATCCTGTGCCCTGGCCAATCTGGAGAGCACGGTGCCCGCAGGGATTTTCAACATTTTTGCTGTTTCGGTGGTTGAATACCCCTGCAACATCCTTAAAACCACCACGCTTCTGAATTTGGGCTCCAATTTCTGCAAGGCTTTGTTTACGGCTTCTTTGGCATCGTAAGCCTGCGATTCATTCCGCTCATCCGGCAAATCCGGCTCCGGGTCATCGCTTCTCCGGTTGATCACAAATATGTTTCTTCGGTTTCGCTTTTTGATCTCGTTCAGCGAAAGATTGATCGAAATCCTGGTAAGGTAGGTTGCCAGTGCCGCCTCTCCCCTGAAATCCTTCAACGCATTGTAAAACCTGATAAAAACCATCTGCCCCACATCTTCCGCATCTTCCCCATAGCCGAGCATCCCGGTAACGGTGGAGGCTACTACAGGTTCGTATTTCCGCACCAGCTTTGCAAACGCCGCTTTGTCGCCGTCGCGCGACTGCTGAATCCATTGTAAATCTTCCTGGTCTGTTCGTCCTGCCAATTTCGTAATTGTGTTTGGTGTTTTGACAATGAGCTATCCGGTTTTATTCCATCAGTCAAAAAAAATTGATTTAAGCATAACGGCAAATATCACTCCTCTAAGGATAAACATCCCTAAAAAAATATATTTTTACGGAAGTCTAATCAAAAACCTAACAGATGAACACAAACTGGACGCGCAGGGATATGCTGAAATCCCTCGGACTGGCTTCGCTGGGGCTGTCGGTAACGCAACTTTCAGCAAATCAATTTCGTGAAAAACAATACACATTTAATTACGACGGAGACTTGCCCAAACCGGAAGGGAAAATCACAGCCATAGTAGCCGGCGCCGGAAACCGTGGAAATGTGTACGGCGGTTATGCATTGAAGCATCCCGATGAGCTGGATATCATAGGGGTGGCCGAGCCCATCGAAATCCGCAGGAAAAGATTTGTGGAAGCGCA
>CAYNDN010000551.1:0-362 GCA_964395075.1 uncultured Lentimicrobiaceae bacterium
AGGATAATGCTGTAAATACCAAAATGATTTCCAAAACCCGCGATTGAAATCAGCCAGGCTGTAACGGTTGTTCCGATATTAGCCCCGAAAACAATCCCCAGGGATTCGGTAAAAGAAACCAGGCCGGCATTCACAAAACTTACCAAAAGTACCGTAGTAGCTGACGATGATTGAATTAAGGAGGTAATTAAAAACCCTGTAAGTATTCCGCGGGACGGTTTTGAGGTAATCCTTGCCAGGATATTCCGCATGTTGCGGCCCGCAATTTTTTGCAGCGACTCGCTCATCACCTTCATCCCATACAAAAACAGGACAAGCGACCCGGTTAGGGTTAGGATTTGAATGATGATATCGAAGAAACT
>CAYNDN010000551.1:372-3685 GCA_964395075.1 uncultured Lentimicrobiaceae bacterium
ATAATGCCCTGAATTAAAAGGCGGCAAATTACCTGCTTTTAAGAAGTCTGGCAAAATTTTGTGGATAAAATTAATGATTTGTTAATATGCCGGATTCATAACAAAACTCAGGCATGTTGATCACCTTCGAATTACAAGAAATCCTGTATTTGATTTTCTATTTGTTCACCACCAGCCACACAATGTACCCCAGATAAACAAGCATCATAATACCACCTTCCAAACGGGTGATCTTCCGTCCGCGGCCAACATACACAAACATTGCCACCACCAGGTTAGACATGATCATTACACCCATATCAACATTCAGGGCCGTATTAAACGGCAAAGGTCGGATAATTGAGCTCAGGCCCAAAACCAGGAAAATATTGAAAATATTACTACCAAGGGCATTCCCGATTGCTACTCCTGAATTCTTTTTTAAAGCAGCAATGGTGGAAGTAACCAGCTCGGGTAATGAGGTGGCCACAGCAATAATTGTAATTCCCACCAGAGCACTGCTCATCCCAAAATCATTGGCGATTACTACGGCACCATCCACCACCCAGGTGCCGCCAAAATACAAACCTGCCACACCAATGATGATCATTACCAGCGATCTTTTTGTAGAAAATGTTTTGATTTTTTCGGGAACAAGGTCGGATTCGGATTTAGAAAACCAGTACGAAAACCAGAGGTATGCAAGCAGCAGCCCAACCATGATCATACCTTCAGCCTGGCTAATGGCGGGAGGCAAAGAAAAATTCCGAATCTGAATATTGGAGAAAAAGCCAAGGGCAAGAGTAGCAAAAAGACTAATGGGAACCAGGGTAATTACTGTGCGTCTTCCCGGAACAATTTGATAAATGAATGCAGAAGTTCCGATGATAAAAAGTGTGTTCATGATGTTGCTCCCCAGCACATTGGTTATGGCCAGGTCTGTTTCACCTTCGGCGGCAGCAAAAATATTTATGATCAGTTCGGGAAGGGAAGTTCCCAGTGCAACAATGGTGAAGCCAATTACCATCGGCGACATCTTCAGTTTTGTACCCACAGAACTGGCACCGTCAACCAAAATATTGGCTCCCATGATAAGCACCACAAAACCGATCACGAACAGCACGTAAACCATCAGCGTATTCCGGATATATTTTTAATAATTTCTTGCTCCAAAAATTGAACTTCCAATGCGCACCATGGTACTCCCCTCTTCGACGGCAATTTTATAATCGCCTGACATGCCCATACTTATTTCCTTGAAATCATCATCCTCAGCAAAATACATCACCTTGAGCTGCTTAAAAATTTCCCGCAGCGATCTGAACTCACGCCTGATCTGATCTTCATCATCAGTGTATGTGGCCATACCCATCACACCGGCCAGACGGATGTTTTTCATTTTACCGTAAGCATCGCTTTCAAGCAGCTCGCGTGCTTCATCCATATCCAAACCAAACTTGGTATCTTCCTCTGCAATGTGAAACTGAAGTAAACATGGAATTATACGGTTTACTTTTTCAGCTTGTTTATCGATTTCCACCAATACTTTCAGCCGATCCACAGATTCTACCATACTTACAAAAGGAGCCAGGAATTTAACTTTATTGGTTTGCAGATGACCGATGTAATGCCACTGGATATCAGTAGGAAGCCGGGGCTGTTTTGTGGCAAGGTCCTGCACCTTATTTTCGCCAAAACGGCGATGCCCGGAATTGTATACATCCATCACCATTTCATCCGGCTTGGTTTTTGAAACGGCAACCAACTTTACATGTTCAGGTAATTCCTGAATAATTTTAAGGAGATTTTCACCAATGTTCATAATCCAAAATTTTCAGCAAAAGTAAGGGAATTTCAGGTTTCCGACATTTCCATTAAAACCCAAAAAGTTGAATCAGATTTACAGGGCATCATAGCAAATTTTTACGGTAGATGAAGGGGAAGAGGGAGGTCTGAAAATCAAAAAATTTTCACTCCTCAACTTTATCAATGATATATTCCCGTTTGTCGCCGGAATGATAAATTTTGGTCATTAAATCGGCGAGGAAACCAAGAATCACAAACTGGATTCCTGTGGTGATTAATAGAACGGACAACAACAGGAGCGGGCGGTTTCCAATATCAGAACCTGTTGCAAATTTGTAAATTACAAGATAGAGTCCGGTAAGAAAACCAAGAACCATTGCCGTAAGCCCGATACCTCCCAACAGGTGAAGCGGCCGTGTGCGGTATTTTTGCCAGGTAGCCACCATTAGCAAATCAAGGAAACCTTTGGGCAGGCGGCGCAGGTTGTATTTGGTTTTTCCTGCCGTTCGTGGCCGGTGATCAACTTTCACCTCGGCAACGGTAAAGCCCTGCAAGATCAACTGCTCAGAAATATAACGGTGCATCTCACCCATCAAATCAAGGCTTTTGATCACCTTGCTTTTATACACCCGCAAGGTACAACCAGAGTCGTGAACCACATTTCCGATGATGGCTTTCCGCAGGCGGTAACCAAATCTTGAAAACCGTTTTTTAAAGAAAGTATCCTTCCGGTTAAATCGCCAGCCGGCCACAAAATCGTAGCCTTCATTGAGTTTTTCTATCATCATGGGAATGTCGGCAGGATTGTTTTGTAAATCGCCATCAAGGGTGGCAATGATGTCGCCTTTGGCATACTGTATTCCAGCGGCAAGGGCAGCGGACTGGCCGTAATTTTTTTGCATCTTCAGGATTTTCAGGCGCGGATCATCCTTGCGAAGTTTCATTAAAACATTGTATGTTTTATCCGTTGAGCCATCATCCGTAAAGATTATTTCGAGATCGTGATCTTTCAATGCATCGGCAATTTCCTTGTAAAGAACAGGAACGTTTTCTTCTTCATTCAGAACCGGAACAACAACTGATACCATATCTTTAAATTTTGAGCGCAAAAGTAGAACAATTCCAAAATGTATCTGAAACCAATGTATTTAGATAGAAATTGTAACGGCCGCAAATATCGATGGGGCAGGTTTATTTCTCCTGTCAAAGAAATTTAGTTTGTAAAAGGAATCCCAGGTTTTGAAATCCAAAATACACATCACATATTTCGAATAAAAACACTGATGTAATTTGGTGAATCATAATAATCAATTTGTTTCAAAACCGGCTTTTCAAGCGGGAAAATATCCTGTTCGTTGATCAATTCCAGCAAACCTTTTGCAATAGTTTGCTCATCAGCGTTATAACGAATTTGATTAGAGCTGATGCGATAACCACTTCTTGCATTTACCTCTTTTGGCAAAAGCCGAATCCTCACACTGATTTCAGGATATGACTGCCGGATCAATTCCACAACCTTCTCGGCCCT
>CAYNDN010000552.1:0-3670 GCA_964395075.1 uncultured Lentimicrobiaceae bacterium
AACCGGGTACCTAAAAAAATTCATTAGATTAATCAAAATCCAGAAAAATTTAAACATTAAAACTACATTTTTCTGGATTTTGCCTATAAATAAATAGAAAAACTTCAATTCCCCGCCATAAATGACGGGGCTATTGATTTCCTGTAATTCAGGAAGTAAACATTTATTTTTATGAATAGGCCAGGTTAAAAGTAACTCCCTTGATTGCCCTGGCTTGTCCAGGTTGGGTTAGCGCAGATTTATCGGGGGGAGCTACAGCTCGTAATTTGTTTTTTGAATTAAATTACTTTTGCCAGGTATAGCTTATTGGATTTAAAAAATGTTGGATAAAAAAATAATATTTATAGGAGGAGGAGCCATTGCAACGGCATTGGGTAATGTTTTGGCTGCCAAACAAAACTTAGATGTTACCATGCTTACCATCGAACCGGATGTTGCCGCATCGGTAAATGAAACGCATGTTAATCAAAAATACTTTCCAAATATTAAACTGGATGTGGGGCTGAAGGCGCACACGAATTTTGAAATGCTGGCTGAAAAGGCTATCGTTTTTATTGCGATCCCGTCGGTTGCTGTTGTCGATTTTTTAACTGATCATCCTGTACATAAGGAATCGGTCCTGGTGAACCTGGCAAAAGGTTTTGGAAATGAACGGCGTACCATTGTGGAGTGTATTCAAAAAATACTGCCTAATCCTGTGTGTACCATGAAGGGACCATCGTTTGCCCGTGAAATTATTAATAGTCAGCCAACCGGCTTTACTGTTGGCACCGAAGTAGCGTCTCTTTATTCTGACCTACATGGATTATTTAGTGACACCTCTGTTTTTCTTGACTATTCTTCGGATGTCAGGGGTGTGGAGTTGCTCAGCATCCTGAAAAATATCTATGCCATTGTTGTGGGAATTGTTGATGCCCAGTTTGAGTCGCCCAACATGAAATTTTTAATTTTCACGAAGGCTTTCAAAGAAATGCGTAGCCTGCTGTTGCTTTTTGGGGGTAGTAAAAAAACGCTTTATAATTATTGTGGTGTAGGCGACTTTGCACTTACTGCCCTGAATGATCTGAGTCGCAACCGAACCCTTGGACTACTGATAGGCAAAGGCTTTTTTACCGATGTGATTTCTGAAAAAGTAGTGCTGGAAGGCCGGATTGCCGTGAATGTTTTCCATGAAGAAATTGCCAATATGAATGCCGACATCAAAAATTACCCGATTCTGCATGAACTTTACCAGGTTTTTAATACGGAATATGACATTTCAGCGTTTGTGGGAAAATTGTTAAACGGACATATTATTTAAAATTATAAACCATTGGGTGTCATTCAAAAACAGAGCACAACAGGTGTTCTATGGTCATACTTTGGCGTTGGACTTGGTTTTATTACCACGGTTTTTTTATTTGTCAGGATACTAACTACAGCAGAGATTGGTTTACTGCGGGTGTTGGTGTCTTATGCTGCAATTCTGGCCATGTTTGGCAGCCTCGGTATGAATGCAGTTATTGTTAAGATGTTTCCGCTATTCAGAAATGACCTGCAGAAACACCAGGGTTTTTTGGGACTGGCATTGGTTATTGTACTTATTGGTTTTGCTGTAACTTCGGTGGGATATTTGTTTTTGCGTGATTATTTTGTTTCGGACGGGCAGGAAAAGTCAGCCCTTTTTGTTCCATTCTTTTACTCCGTAATTCCACTTTCACTTTTTATAATTTTATATGGCGTTTTTGATTCCTACTACCGAATGCTGTTTAATGCAGTGAAAGGGATTGCTGCCAAGGAGGTTTATCAGCGTATCATAATTATTATTGTTTTAGGGCTATACTTTCTTTCGGTTGTAAACTTTACTCAATTGGTTTGGCTGTATGTTGCTGCTTATGCATTCCCGGTGATCCAGATGGTGTATTCGCTCATGCGCGAAAAGAAACTCTTTATCAAACCCAACAGGCGTTTTTATAATCCTGAAATCAGGAATGAGATTATTAATGTGGGCATATTTGGGATTTTGGCCAGTTTCTCATCAAGACTTGTTCAGTATATCGATGTTATCATGATAAACGAATACCTGGGGTTGAGTGATGCCGGTGTATATACGGTTAGTTTCTTTTTCGGAACCCTTATCCTGATCCCGATGCGCACAATGTCGAAAATTGGTTCCACAGTAGTTTCCGAAGCATGGAAAACAAGCAACCTGAAAACCATATCGGATGTTTACACCAAAAGCAGTCTTACCCTGAGTGTGATCGGTATGCTGTTTTTAATTGGGATATGGGGAAATATTGGCAATGTGTTTCAGCTTATCGGCGAGGATTACAATGCAGGTAAATATGTAATCCTGTTTATTAGCCTTGCCAATTTGACTGATGTTTTTATGGGGATGAGTAATCCGATTATCGTAAACTCGAAATATTACCGCTGGCAAACATATATGCTGCTTGCTTTTACCGGAGTGGTAATTATCACAAATATATTGTTGATCCCTGTGTATGGAATGGTTGGTGCTGCCATTGCGTCACTGATATCAAAAGCATTTCTCAATTTGCTTAAATTTAGTTTTATCTGGATTCGATTTAAAATGCAGCCTTTTACATGGCGGCATGTCCTGATGATTTGTCTCGGCTTAGGTTCATGGTATCTAAGTACATTTATTCCGGCCTTGCCACATTATATTATTGATATCATCGTAAGAAGTGCGGTTTTATCAGCACTTTTCCTTATTCCGGTTTATTACCTTAAAATTTCGGAAGACATCAATACCAGGGTTGACCTGTTGCTGGGAAAATTTGGAATCAGGCTGAGGTAGAGCTTATCTCATCAAAGTAACACTCCCCTGTTGCGAATGATCTTTTATTTTTCCGGTTTTACTTCTGGCCTGGTAATCGCACTCCCAAAAATATACGCCCTCGGCTGCATGGCTGTTGTTGATCTTTCCGTTCCACGCATCGGTAACGTGGTTCAGGGTTTTTACTTTTCTTCCCCACCGATTGAATATCACCATCCTGAAATTGATTATGCCCTGAATGTTTTCGGTTTCAGCAAAAAAAGTGTCGTTATAGCCATCGCTGTTCGGACTAAAGAAATTTGGAATTTTAATTTCAGCACATGCATCGATGGTAATGGTGTCAGATACCAGACAAAACCCATCAAAAGCTTTTAACCAGTAATCCCCGGATTTATCAACTAAAATGGCACTGTCGTTGGAGCCGTTGCTCCATAAAAAATTTGAATATCCGTTTCCGGGATAGAGCCGAAGCACTTCGCCGCCGCACAAAATGGTATCGCGACCCAGATCGAGGTTTCCTTTGTACGAAATAATTTCTACGGTGTCGGCATACAATCCACAAACGGTTTCTATTTGCACATCATAAAATCCGGGTTCACTAACGCGGATAGTTTGATCGGGGGAGCCATCGTTCCACAGGTAGGAGAGGTAGCCGTTGCCGGCATCCAAAATCAGGGTGTCGTCGCGGCAAATCCATTCCTGCTCAGCCATGCCAAGCGATGGTTCCATGAATTCTGAAACCGTGATGGTGTCCATGCCGCTGCAGCCGATTGCATCTACTACGGTAACCCAATAGTTGCCCGGATTGCTTACAGTAATTATGGAATCTGTTTGCCCGTCATGCCACAGGTAATCTTCAAATCCTGATAGTGCATGAAGGGTTAAGGTTTC
>CAYNDN010000553.1:0-3660 GCA_964395075.1 uncultured Lentimicrobiaceae bacterium
ATTTTTTCGGGCATCGAAATATGCCTGGAACAAATCCAGAATAATTTTGCCTTTATCCTGTTGCCGAAATAAGTTAAGTTGCATAAGAATAAAGCATGGCGGATAAACTCCGCCATGCTGAACATACTGTTTCCAAATCCCGCAAGCAACGCACACTGAAACCGTAATCCTTATTGTTGTTGTTACGGTTTGATTTGTCGTTGTTGTAATTCAATTTCCGGTTCCAGGCATTGTTAGTTGAGTTCTCATTTGAGGACCACCAGTTGCCGTTGTTGCCCTGATTGTTGAAATTACCATTAGTATTTCGGTTGCCACCGGGCAACGCGGAAATAAAAGCAGCCACTGATTCCTTTAAAAAAGCAAGCCGTTGCAATAACAGCAAAGTTTTTAAAGAAGAATTGATCATACCCCCATTTTCAGGGAATATGAAAGTGATACCTCGCTTTTGCAGCAAGGGGGCTGCCGGATTTAAACATGCTCGCTCCGTGCAGCTTTCAAAATCAATTTTTTCCGAAGTAAATACTGTTAATGAATAACATGCACGAACTCCGGCCAAACAGTATATTATTTTAATGATTTTTGCCATCCTGTAAGTTGACGTGATACATTTTCTACCTGTTGGTTTACAAACACAAACCTTTTCAGGCTGATCTGCTGCAGATCCTTCATTAAACGCACAAAAAGCCTTATAACCTCAATATGTTCCCTGGCCGTTTGCAGGATTTCGTTTTTGTCCCTGCGGCTATTGGCCCTGTAAATGAGTGTTATCAATTCAATTGTTTCTTTTTTCAGGCTTTCGCCGATGGTGTATTTGAATTCCTTCCTGAAGTCTTTTGTAAAACGAAATATTTCAATTAAAAGATCGTAAGAAGCTTTATAAACAGGTAACTCGCTGTAGTATGCCATTTTCAAAAAAAATTCGACCGCTTCGCGGTAAAATAGTCAAATAGTAAAATAAATTTTTAATCCCGCATGCAACGCACACTGAAACCGTAATCCTTATCGTAGCCGCTACGGAATGACCTGTCGTTGGCGAAATCCAATTCCCGGCCCCAGGCAGCGTAAGTAGAGAACTCACCTGAGGACCACCAGTGACCGTAGCTGCCCTGATCGTAGAAATAACCATTAGTATCTCGGTAGCCACCGGGCAACGCGGAAAAGCCATAGAGATCGGTTCCGTTGCCGTTATTGTTCCACCCGGAGGTGGATTTCAGATTTTTTCCTGCATCCAGGCCACGCCATCCATTATCATCCCATTCCGGGGCACCAACTGGGTATTGGCTATCCACAGTGCCCTCCAGTATTTTCCATTCTTCGTCGGTGGGCAGGTGCCAGCCGCCTGGGCAAATCCCCTGCACACCTGCGGTGGTGGTGTATTGCATCATTTCGTTCCATTGATAAAGGCCGCCATACATAACGCAGTTATCAGGATCATTATCATAGCAGTATTTTTCAATGGTGCCGTTGTCCTCCATTTCATCCTCACCGGGCCGCCGTAATCAACTGTTGGCATGCCCGGGCAGGGAATGTCATAGGCAAACTGAAAAACATAATCCTGGCTGGTTTCCGGAAAATCCATCATGCCGGATTCCAGTGTATCGTAACATCCGGCCATGATCAATTCATCTCCCGGCATGAACACAAAATCGCGCCACGCTTTTGTGGATTTTACTTTTGAATTTTGGGTATTTGTTTTCCCAGAATATGTTAAAATCGGGTTTTGGGTTTTTGATTTTCCTATGCTTTGAATCTTGATGCTGTTTTTTTCAAATCTATCAGCAGCAGTGAATAAATACATCTTGCCGGCACCCGGCATAAAATGAAACGTGTGGGTTCCTTTTTCAAGCAAGCGGTTTTGGGTTATGAGGGTTTTTCCGGTAATGTCCGTTACCAGAATACGCACCTGGCCTATTTCAGGAACATACACAGCAATATCCGTTTCATACAACACCGGATTGGGATGGTTTTGAAAAACCTGCAATCTGCTGTCAGGAATATCAAACTCATTAATACCGACATAAGTAATGTTTAACAGCGTATCAGGCCAGTGCAATACGGTATCACAATCCTGTGTACGGTTCATAATTCTTATGCTGTCGAGCTGCACGTAAGAAGTGTTGTTTATGCCTGTAAACGACAGGGTCATGTTTTGCTGGGCAAAGCCAGTCATTGTAAAAGCAATGCCCAAAAGGAAGAAAGTAAATTTTTTCATAGCTTACATTTTTTAAAAATATGAATG
Organism: uncultured Lentimicrobiaceae bacterium; assembly: GCA_964395075.1. Classification (GTDB taxonomy): domain Bacteria; phylum Bacteroidota; class Bacteroidia; order Bacteroidales; family 4484-276; genus SABY01. The sequence continues at coordinate 2,240 of CAYNDN010000553.1, forward strand.
ATTATAATCAACCTCAAGTTTAAAAAATTATTTAACTAAAATCCAAATTTTTAGAAATTATGATCACTGAATTACATGTTTCAAGCTTTATAAGATATACCCTTATTCTTCTTTTTTGACGCTTGAAGGACCTCCTGCGTCGGACGCTTCAAGGTCAGGGGAGTGCGACTTTCGATCGTCCGATACCGATAGCTATCGGTAATCGAAACGTCAAATTTTTTCTACTAAGGTTTGCCCGGCTCCGGTAAAGCGTTTTTCGGCTTCACACCAAAAACCTTATCTTTTTCCTCAACCCTGGTAGGATAATTTCATAATAAATTCGGTAGAATACAACCGGTACTCAAATTGTTCAATGGTGAGGTGGTGGAGTAGTTTGCTTTCGATCCGCAGCCTTAATCCAGAAGCTCCATGGCAGGATTAATGCCGATTCGCCGAGTTATTCTGCCTGTGTCGAACAACAAGTAAAATCATTTTGTCTGGCTTTCCAGGGGCTTAACTTCTGCATAATAAATAAAAATGCATAACGTTCATCAACTATTGCGGTAAATACGCTAATATTATTAATAAAACTAAAGGTAAGTTATTAGTTTTAAATATTTTGTAAATATTATTTTGGCTTTGAAGATTACGTGGGGTTTCCAGCAAAGCAGCGATAGGCAACATGATAATACTGAAGATGAGCGAACCCCACAGTGCGATCAAAAAAAATCTCCCTTTCAGGCTCAGCAAAGCCCCATTAAATTCCAGCCGCAGCATCCAACAGACAAATTATGACAAAGAACCACAGCACTTTATTTCAACAGCTAAACTCATTCAATCTATCCATCAACGAGCGCAGCAAGAAATGGGCGCCACTGTGGTAAAAAAACGGTTGGATTTAAAATGCTTTAGTGATCTTCATCAATTCCGGCATGACCAAAGCCAAAAAGGAGATACAAACGGTAAAGCGTTGAATAAGTTTGAAATATCCAGCCGGGAATTGAAAAAATACAAATGCAGACCGGGCAACGAATGCCAGTGAAGATAAAATTGGAGGGATTAACCTGGAACAGGCATCAGGAAATAGCAGCTGCATTAGAGAGTGATCCTGAATTACAACAGAAACTCCAAAAATACTTACAAGTTTAAAACATTTTTCTAATCTGGTCTTTGTTTGCTAAAGACAGTATATATGTCTGCTTTTAAAGTGATTTTGGAAGAAAGGTGGCTTTACCAAAATTAAATTAGAGCTTGTGCTGATGTATGAAGGCCTTCCTGCTTAAGACGCTTCAAGTATGGGTTAAGAGGCGGCTTCCGATGATTCGCAGGACATCGGAATGTCAAATGTTTTCTATGAAAGAAACCCCAACCTTATTACCTTATTCACCCGGATGCTGTTGAGAATAAGGTAATAAGGTTAATTGTGATCGGGTGGGATCACT
>CAYNDN010000554.1:0-3274 GCA_964395075.1 uncultured Lentimicrobiaceae bacterium
AGCGGACTAAATACCTCCGGAAGCCTGAGGGTAATCGACCTGCGTGGTTCCATAATTCTGGAGCAGCAATTTGAAACTTCCACATTGACCTTTAATGGATTACAAAAAGGCATTTACATTATTGAAGTCGTTCAGGGTGATGCCATCCAAAGGGAAAAGCTGATCATTCAGTAAAACCTGACAAGCAAGAAATAATACAAAACCCGGGAACAAGATGTTTCCGGGTTTTTTTTGATGATAAAAAAATGCTGCACCGGCAGGGTAAACCGGGCAGCATCTTGCGAAACAAGGTGTCTGGGTTAGACAGTGTTTTGTTATTCGTTAATCGTTATTCGTTAATCGTTATTCGTTAATCATTATTGGTTATTTGTTATTGGTTAATCGTTTGCATTTCAGAATCGATTAACCATTAACGATTAACTTAATAACTTTATTCGGGATTACACTTATCCTTTTATAACCGCCATTGGCGTTAATTCAACTTCGATATCAACCAGGTCTTTCTGGTTTTCCATCACGATATCGATGTCTTTGTAAGCTCCGGGTGCTTCGTCGAGGTCGCGCTCGTTTCGGATGGCATGGATCACTCCTTTTTCATCCAGCGCCTTAGCTTCGGCCTCCAGGCTTAGTTCCCTGATGGCTTGTTTACGTCCCATTTTTCGACCGGCTCCATGCGAACAGCTCTGGAAGCTTTCGGTGTTTCCTTTACCTTTCACAATGTAGCTTTTGGTTCCCTGCGATCCGGGGATAATTCCGGTTTCTCCCTCACGGGCGCTTGTAGCTCCTTTCCGGTGCACCAGCACATTGCTTCCAAAATGGTGTTCCCAGCGGGCGTAGTTATGGGCAATGTTGATCAGGTCTTCAGCCTCAAAACCCTTTCCGATGATAGTTTTAAAGGTCATCAGAATATTATCCATCATCAACTTACGGTTAGCGAAAGCAAAATCAACACAGTATTGCATTTCATTCATATAATCTTTCGCTTCCCGGGTTTCGATCGGCAGGAAAGCCAGATCTTTTTTGCTATCCACCGATGTAAACCACATCTCGTTGAAGCGCTTCGCCACTTTGTTGTAATGCTCGGCAACCCGCAGGCCAATGTTTCGGCTTCCTGAATGGATCATGATCCAAACTTTTCCATCCGATCCTTTCTGGATTTCGATGAAATGGTTTCCTCCACCCAAAGTTCCGATCTGTTTCAGAGCTGCGATGTATTGACGCTCAACGATCCCGAATTTCACAATATTCTCGGTTGTAGGCATCAAAGCTGTATCCTGGGCTGTTTTCTGGTGATCGAACCCCAGCGGCACCAGGTTACGGATTCCGCTCATGATTTTTTTGGTGGTTTCCGTTTCCAGGGTTTCCAGGTTTGTCCTCACCGCGCACATTCCACAACCAATATCCACACCCACCGCATTTGGGATGATTAGGCCTTTTGTAGCCAGCACACCTCCAATTGGCATTCCGTACCCTTCGTGGGCATCGGGCATCAGGGCCACATGCTTGAAGGCAAAAGGCAGGTTTGCCAGGTTTCGGGCCTGGTCTTCAGCTCCGGGTTCCAGATCGTTCAACCACATTTTTACCGGGATTCGCTCTGTAGAAATTACTTTTTCCATTTTTATTTACCTTTTTAATACCCCCTCTGACTCCCCCGCCAGCTGGCGGGTAAGGGTTGGGGATGGGGTATGTTGCAAATTTTACAATTTAATCACTTTTTCTATTGAATTCTAAACCTTTCATGCGGCGGCTGAGATGCCACCCCATGAAAGTCAGATACTTGAATTACCTTGCGGTAGAGAAGATTTCTTTTAATTGTTCCACCACGCCGCTGGTACCGTTCAAAGATATGTTGCTGACTTTATCGGCGATTTTTTCAACAAACTCCATTTCCTTAATTTTCCATACCATAGCGTTGTGTTCCATTAGCTTGGCGGTGTTCAGCATGCTACGTGTAGAAGCTGTTTCTTCCCGCCTGGTGATCATGTTGGCTTCAGCCCTTTTTTGGGCAACCAATACCTGGTTCATGATTTCCCGCACTTCACCGGGCAAAATGATGTCCCTGATACCGCACTCGAACAATTTCAAGCCAAGAGCTTCGGTTTTTCCCTGCACCATTGTCAGGATTTTTTCAGAGATGGCTTCCTTGTCAGCCAACAGCTCGTCGATGTTCAGTTTACCGATATATTCCCGCAAAGCAAACTGGATTAAAATATACATTTGCTTCTCGGCATCTTTGTTTTCGATGATTGCTTTTTGGGCATCTGTAATTTTATACAAAGCCTGAACATTAACCCTCAAAGAAGCCTTGTCTTTGGTGAGGATTTCCTGGCCAGACACTTCCATCACCTGCTGGCGTGTATCAATCTTGTAAATCAACACAGGGTTTAAACCTTTCCAGAAAAAATGAACTCCACTTTCAACCTCACGCACAAACTTTCCGTTTTCGAACATCAAACCACGCTGGTAGGATTCAATCACGTGTGTTTGCACGTAATAAAGGATTTCGGACCTGTTAAGAATTTTGCGAATTTTACCTTCAGGCACTTCGCCTTCAAGGTCGTACTTATCGAAAGTGTTTTCGTTTACCCATTTCCAGTAGGCGTATGTTCCGGCTGTAAGTACACCATTATAAATGCCATCTTTGTAAATAACTGCAATCTGGTTTTCTTTCACTTCAACCACTTCCAGCATTCCGGCAAGTTTTTCATCTTTCAGTAAAACTTTCAGCTCGATGGGAGCTTCAAATCGTTTGGCAAGGCTGTACTTCACTACATTTTCGCCAAAAGCAATCCAATGCTTTCCGGCCTGAATTACCCGTTGGTATTCTCCTTTTTTAAATACCAGTCCAACGGTACCGGTTGTAATTCTTACTCTTTTCATAACTCCTCCTTTTTTTAGGGTGAATAATTTTGTTTTATTGTTTTTTATTTGATAGTCATTGATTGATATTGATAGTCAATTAATTGTCATTTATAGTCATTAGTAGTCATTGATTGTAATTTATTGTCATTTGATTGTCATCCCGAATCGCTGCGCTCTCGTGATTTCGCTTTGCTCAATTGGTAGTAATTGGTTGTCATTTGTAGTTATTGCGCTTCGCGCTCTGCATTTAATAACTCAATAACCCATTAACTTTTTAACTTTCTTCCCAGGGCTGCGCTAAAGGCTAACCATCAGTAAACGGCGGAGGCATAGTTGAGCAGGTTGCCAAGGTTAGGAGCATATATCTAAATTATTGAGAATTATTGTTTTTATAATCCAGTCAGTAACCTGG
>CAYNDN010000554.1:3284-3658 GCA_964395075.1 uncultured Lentimicrobiaceae bacterium
TTGCCTGTTTCAGGAAATTCAAAATGTAATAATGAACCACTCTGAAACTGCAACCGGCCTGCCTTTTTTGCAATCCTGACATAGTTAAAATTGGAAATTAATCCCCGACTGATCCTGCGTCAGTTGCATTTGACCACTTTGCTACATTTGTTGTTTAACAAATGGTGGGATTCTTCCAAAGGAATTCCTGCGGAAGAACCCACGGAGGCGACGGGAAACAGAGCAGTTGCAAAAACAGATAGCATATTGCCACCAATCGGGGCAACACATTGGAGCTATACAGAAACTCACCTGCAGCAATTACCCTCTGACTTACGGTTTCCCCATTTCGGTTATGAGCCGAAGATTTTTAGTGCCGGAGCACAATTTTGTGT
>CAYNDN010000555.1:0-3655 GCA_964395075.1 uncultured Lentimicrobiaceae bacterium
TTGGATCAAAGTTAGGCCATCAACCCTGCTTGTTGGCACAATCTCGGGGACTATAATTGCCATGGCTTCAATCTGGATCATCACCCGAAAAAAAATGAGCAAATCGATTCATGCCATGTTTTCTCAAATCAACCCGGAACCAAAAAAACAAAAATCCGGAAAGCTGTCCTGGAACTCGATTTTCATTTTCGTAACATTGATTGCCTCCATTGGTTTGGTGGTTTACTCAATAGCGTCCGGTTCTCAAAATTCCAGCCTGTTTCTAACCGCTGGTGGCGCTTTTATGGTGTCCTGCCTCGGGTTTATCTATCGTTTATTTGTAAACAATTCCATAAATATCCATTCAAATCTGACTCAAGCAAAACTGGTATTCCGGAATATTTCAAAAAATCCGGCATCCAACCTTTCCACGATAACCCTGCTGGCATTAGGTACTTTCACCATTGTGATTACCGGAGCCAACCAGCAAACTTTTTATGGTGCTTCAAACCAAAACTCCTCCGGAACCGGTGGTTTTTCTTTCTGGGCCGAAACATCCGTGCCGCTGATCTACGACCTGAACAGTCGGGAAGGAAAGGAAAAGTACGGGCTGGAAGATGAGCCTGTTTTAGACAGTGTGAAATTCATCCAGTTTTTGAACCGCCATGGTGATGATGCCAGTTGCCTGAACCTGAACCAGGTGAGTCAGCCGCAGATTTTGGGAATTGATCCGGAGACATTCGACCAAAAAGGATCATTTTCATTGGCCAACAAACTCAGTTGGGTGGATAATGAACACCCCTGGCTTTCACTCGAAAACAAATTAGAAGGACATATAATACCTGCCATAGCCGATCAAACCGTGATCACCTGGGGACTGATGAAAAAAGTTGGGGATACGTTGACTTACTTCAACGAAAAAGGAAACGAAATAAAATTGCTTTTGGTTGGTGGGCTGAAAAATTCCATCTTCCAGGGAAATATGCTCATCGACGAAGAAATATTCCGGCAAAACTTTCCTTCATCCGGAGGTTCGCAAGTGATGCTCATCGATGCCCCGGCGGGAAAGGAAAAGGCCGTTGCACAACTTCTGGAATCACGGCTCACAGATTTGGGTATTGAACTCACACCAACCGCCACGCGGCTCGCCACATTCAATTCGGTTACCAATACTTATTTATCAGTATTTATGATCCTGGGCGGGTTGGGTGTGTTGATCGGGACCATCGGGCTGGGTATTGTGCTGATGCGTAACCTGCTGGAACGGCGGAGAGAGCTTGCCGTGATGACCGCCCTGGGTTTCCGGAAACCGCAGATACTCAAAATCGTATTTCTGGAAAACATCCTGATCCTGGTAACCGGAATAACTACAGGCCTGCTGGCTGCGCTAATCGGCATTTTGCCATCCATCCTGAGCCCGGCATTTTCCATGAACACAGGACTGATCATAATACTGCTGATAGCGATTCTGATTAGCGGACTTGCATGGATTTATTTCCCGGCCATGGCCAGCCTGAAGAAAATCTCTATTAAGGCTTTAAATCAGGAATAACTGAATAATTACCTTCTTAGATGTTCAATTCAACCGCTTCAAACAATCCTTGTAAACCTATTTCGTGAACTTTTGTGTCTTTGAGACTTGGTGGCATAATTTCGCCACGAAAACACAAAAGCACAAAATCCCAACTTGGACAAGCCAAAACCAAACAGGGAATAACAATCGAGAAGTTTTTATCCGGTTTTGGCATGTCCAAGTTGTCTGGCAAAATTTTTAAATGAGTTTTATTAATTTCAATTTCCTGTTTTTTAGGAGCATTTCTATTTGTATTTTAGACAATTATAAATTTTGCAAAAGAAACTTACAACTAATGCTTATTCCTTAGATCAAATTCAAACCCAGGAGCAATCCCTATCAGGGCTTGAATCCCATTAAAACAGGAATAGCTGATTGAATTTACTCAGCCAGAACCATCTTCTGAACTCCCGAACCGTGTGTAGAATTCCAGTGCAGGAAGTAAACTCCGGGATTCAGATTCTGTGAAGATGTATCCCAGTTGACAGTTCCTCCGCAATAAATGTGTCCATTATAAACTTCGGAAACTATCCTGCCGGTGATATCAAAAAGCTGGAAATGATAGAATCCGTTCTTCTCAACCTGAACCTCGAATTTATCTTTAAATGGATTTGGAGAGGCACTTACAAATTGTTCATCTTTCCTGATTTCTTCAACATTGGTTGGCAGTGTCATAAAAGAAAGTGTTTTCTGATTTGAGATGCGGTTATCATCGGTAACCTTAAACGGGATATCCCACGCCCAGCCAATCTCCTGTGGAATACCTTCAAAAATACCATCCGAAGTAATCGACATTCCAAGCGGAAATGGAGTGCTTTCGATATTCGCTACAAAATCTGAAGGTGGATTAACAACACCTGATATGGAAGTGATCAGAAAATTTTCACCATCACCCACCGAAATTCCGGAGCCCCAATCGGGCGAAGTGGAAATATCATCTCCATAGAAAAATTGAATGGTGCCATCAGGAAATAGCTTAATGGCAGCATCCAGGAGGAACGAGGGTTCATCGTATTTGGAGGTTACCCATCGGATAGTCATCGAATTTTCATCACCTTCATAAAAAATACCGTCGCCCAGGGCAGGATATATCATCAGGTCGGAGCAATAAGCTGCGAGGCATTTGTTACCGGCAATTGCTACATCGTCACGGATATAGCTAAAGTTGCCATCGAAAGTAATTGCACCATCGGTGAGTACGGTTAGTTCGTTGTAGGTTTCTCCATAAAAGAAGAAATCAAAATCCAGGGGCAGGATTCCAAACCCGTCATCCTCGCTGGTGGTTTCAAGCTGATTTGTTTCGATGGCCGGATATGATTCCGTGATTTGCTCTTCGGTATATTCAAGCTTTAGCGACCAATTGTAAGGTGGTGTTCCGCTGGCTGCTTCCAATTGCTGGCTGTAAGGTTCACCGGCAACACCGGCTTCCAGTTCTTCGGTGGTAATTTCCACTTTATCAAAATTCACAGTTTTATTCACCCAGATCAGGGTAGTATCGCTGTTGGCAATGGTAACATTTTGCATGGCACTCTCCACTTCAGTGGCTCCAACTGTATAATCCATCTGCGAAAGGCTCACGATTTCACCTTCTCCCTGTCCGTAAGGGTCCTGCTCAACAATTTGCAGAAAATACCGGGCTTCTTCGCCGGGTTCCACGAAGGATAACAGGTCGGTAATATCTAAACCTATCTCGATGGTTTTATCTGATTGCGAGTATCCGCCCTGCATATAAAAATCTCCACCCTGATAGTTGAACATCGGGAAAGACTTTGAATATTCAGGCTGTGATGATTCAGGATCTGAAGATACACCGGCCATGATTTTGATTTTATTTCGTGAAGAATGGGTGATTGTTGTTTTAAAGGTGAGCATCGGTTCAGCTTCAGCTTTGGCCTGTACCAAATGAACGGCATTGGCCCAAATGCCGCCTTCCTCGATTGGGTCGGCCAGAAGTTTGTACATCACCCATGCTTTACCCTGCATACCCCAACCATAGCCCCATGAATTGGCCATAAGCAGGCCACCGATTTCACAGTCACGCAGGTCAACCTCTCCATCGTTATTAATGTCGATGTCATCGGTGTATTGGCCGTCATTATTAAA
>CAYNDN010000556.1:0-3655 GCA_964395075.1 uncultured Lentimicrobiaceae bacterium
ACAAACACTAATCAGCAAAGAAGAATTTACCCACAAAAATGGTAGTAGAACCAAAATATTTATGTTAAAAGCTGCATTGGTATCGATAAACCAATGCAGCTTTTTTATTTTTACGCATTCAATTTTAGAATCCTCCAAATGAAACCGGAAATTCCAACACTTTACGAACTTTACCTTAAATATCCCAGGATCACAACCGATTCAAGAAAAATTGAATCCGGCAGCCTGTTTTTTGCCCTGAAAGGCGAAAACTTTGATGGAAACAAATTTGCCCTTGAAGCATTGAACAGAGGAGCCAAATATGCAATTGTTGATGACCCATCGGTTGAAAACCACGACAGACTTATCAGGGTTGATGATGCATTAATAACACTCCAGAAACTGGCAAAGTACCACCGTTCCCAACTGATGATACCAATTATTGGAATTACGGGATCAAATGGTAAAACCACCACCAAAGAATTAATTAACGGTGTGCTGAGTCAAAAATATCGAACGTTTGCCACCACCGGTAATTTGAACAATCACATTGGGGTTCCGCTTTCAGTGCTCTCAATCAACGATTCTCACGAAATTGCCGTCATCGAAATGGGTGCTAACCACCAGGGAGAAATTGCAGCACTCTGCGAGATTTCGCAGCCTGATCTCGGGATCATTACCAACATCGGAAAAGCACACCTCGAAGGCTTTGGAGGTTATGAAGGTGTGATAAAAGCCAAGACTGAACTTTATGCGTTTCTCAAAAAAAACCATGGGAAAGCTTTTGTGCATGCCGCTGACGAATTGCTTATTAAGAAATCTGAAGGTTTGAATTGTATCTATTACGGAAATAATTCATGGACTTCTGTAGCCGGGGAGATAACCGGGAAATTTCCTTTTCTTTCAGCAGATTTATTGATACACAACCAAAAGCTAAACATCCAATCCAAATTATTTGGAAGCTACAACCTGTCAAATTTATTGGCAGCAGCATGTATTGGCAATCATTTTGGAGTTCCGGCTGAAAAAATCGGTGCTGCACTCAGCGCATACCAACCCACGAACAACCGCTCGCAATGGCACAAAACAGCTGCCAACAGAATTGTTATGGATGCTTACAACGCCAATCCCACCAGCATGCAACTTGCCATTGAAAATTTTGCTGATGCCCCTTACGAAAACAAAATGCTGATACTGGGAGACATGCGTGAGCTTGGCAATGAAAGCCAAAAAGAACACCTGAAAATCATAAAAAAAATCATGGAACTCAGTTTTGAGAATGTTATAATGGTAGGGCCGGAATTTAATAAAGCTGTGAAAGATACCTCATCATTCAAGGTTTTTGAAGATGTGAATCAGGCAGTTGAAGGTCTTCGGGTTAGTAATCCTGCCAACAAAACCATCCTGATCAAAGGATCGCGGGGCATTCAACTTGAAAAAACACTGGAGGTGCTCTAATTGAAAACAATCACAGCCATAGGCATCATGTCGGGGACTTCGTTGGATGGTTTAGATATAGCCTGCAGCAGATTTTCGGGAAGTCAACAAAATCCCGATTGGGAAATCCTTTATTCGGAAACTGTCCGATACACTGATAACTGGCAATCAAGACTTGCAAAAGCTCAACATCTGTCAGGCATTGAGCTGGCCAAATTAGATGTTGAATACGGCCACTATATAGGTAGCCTGGCGAAATCATTTATCACCAGGCACAATCTCAATCCTGAATTTATAGCCTCGCACGGACACACCATTTTTCATCAACCCGGCCATGGATATACCCTGCAGGTTGGCCATGGTGGGGCAATTGCCGCAGAAACACAATTAAAGGTCGTTTGTGATTTCCGGTCACTTGATGTTGCGCTTGGCGGACAGGGAGCACCGCTGGTTCCTATCGGCGACAGGTTGCTTTTTAAGGATTATTCTGCCTGCCTCAACCTCGGAGGTTTCTCCAATATATCCTACGAAAACAAAGGGGAAAGAATGGCTTATGACATCTGCCCTGTAAATATCACCCTCAATTATTTTGCGCAAAAATTGGGCTTTGATTTTGACGAAGACGGCCAAATTGCTACTTCGGGAATACTGAATACAAAACTTTTAAAAAAGCTGAATTCAATCGATTACTTTAACCAACCACCACCAAAATCATTGGGCAGAGAGTGGGTTGAAAAAAACATCATCCCAATAATTGATGGATTTGAAATTGAAACAACTGACATCCTAAGAACCCTTACTGAACATGTCGCTTTTCAAATCCATAGCGCTACAAGAAGCATTGCTCCGGGCACAATGCTTTTAACCGGTGGTGGTGCTGAAAACACATTTCTTGTTTCCCGAATAAAAGCGCACACGAATCATGAAATTATTATCCCGGAAAAAAAATTGATTCATTTTAAGGAAGCATTGATTTTTGCATTACTGGGCTATTTAAGATTAGAAAACAGGGTGAACACGCTGGCCTCAGTTACCGGTGCAAATCGGGACAGTTCAGGTGGTTGCATCTACCAATTCTGATCCATTTCAGAATACGCCTTTTGGGCATTTTTCACAAATTCCAAAACCAAACCCGGATCCTTTATCCCTTCCCTGTTTTCAACACCCGTATGCACATCCACGCCTGCAGGCCTTATATAACGGATGGCATCAGCAACATTTTCCGGGTTCAGCCCACCTGCTATAATTACCGGCTTGGAACTTCTTTTAACGATCTCACGGCTAATTTTCCAATCATGCGTTTTACCGGTTGCCCCAGAGGCCCCAGTATCCGGATCAAAAGTATCCGTAATGAAGGCATCAACATGAACCTCATAATGCCGGAGTTTCAACAAAGCATCTTCCGGTTTTTCGGGATGAATAACCAGACTTTTCCAGACTTCAATACCTGGTAATAGTTGCCGGAGTTTTTGGATCTCTTCTGGGGCAACCCGTCCATGCAACTGAACTATCCGGCACCCCAGTTTATCCATGGTGTATTTTATCTGGTCTGATACATTATAATATGTGATCAAAACCGGATGAATGGAAACAGGAAGCTCCCGAATTATCAAAGATGCTTCTTCAATTGTGGTGTCCTCGGTATGAAAATCCAGCCCAAATGGAAAACCGAGATGGGTAGCTCCGGATATTGCAACCATCTGTGCTTCTTCATGGCTTTTTACGCCGGCAATCTGGATAAAGAAATTAGGAGGATACGCACTCATGGGGAAACTACCTGCCCCATAAACATCAGGGTATTGGTGGTTATTTCGCGTATGGCAAAGATGAAAGGCTTGTCTGCAATAAAAACCTGGGGATCATCAGGGAGAGCAGTATTTTCAATACCAATGGTTGTAACAGCGGCCGCTTCCGTGCCTTCTTCGTTCACATCAATAAAAGTGTTTTGCTTTACAAAACTCACAAATATAGATTGGTCAGAAATGCCTGTAAGGTTTGCAACTGCCGGATTAAAAGCATCCATCATGCCGAGAGCGTGCAACTGCTCATTCAGTCTTTTTTCGTATTCAAACGAAAACTTTGGCATTTTCACCTGCACATCAGCAGTGTATTGATTAGTTAAAGATGTGGTGATTTCATTCCAGGTTTCAGGAGTAAAAGCTTCAACAAATTCGACGAGGTTATTATCGGGAACAACAATGATCATCGCAAAATTTCCCCTGCCATATGATAATTCCAA
>CAYNDN010000557.1:0-3654 GCA_964395075.1 uncultured Lentimicrobiaceae bacterium
CACAGACAAACCGCAATGGGGCTCGTTGGCGTATCCCTTTATGGTGATGCCAGCAACTTATTTTACAATCCGGCAGGCCTGTCGCTGCTTAAAAACAAATACAGTTTTTCGGCAGGTGGAAGTGGCATTTTTAACAACACCGCTTTCAGACTTCAGAATTCAACCTACAAAACAGAAACTGACAACCCAATGGGGACACCGTTTTTTGTGTATGGTGCCACAAAAATCAACGACCGGCTTGGTGTTGGTATAGGTGCCTATACCCCTTATGGCAGTTCTGCAAAATGGGACGACGACTGGGTTGGAGCGCATCTGATCCAGAATATTTCTATGAAGGTGATTTTTATACAGCCTACCATTTCTTATAAAATCAGCGATCTTATAAGTCTCGGTGCCGGTTTTGTGTTTGCAACCGGCAATGTAGAGCTGAACCGTTCACTGTCATACAATAGTGCAGAAATTAATGGAGAGGTAAACCTACAGGGGAAAACAACAGCTTTCGGTTTTAATGCCGGTGTAATGATCACACCAAATGAACAGTGGAGCATTGGTATCGATTACCGCTCGGAAGTTGCCATGGAAATGGAAGGTGGTGATGCCACATTTACCATTCCATCATCTGCAACAGCTATTGTTCCGGCAACAAATAAATTTGATGCAACGCTTCCCTTACCTGCAAACCTCGATGTGGGAGTTGCATATCAGGTGAACGAAAATCTTTTACTTGCCGCCGAAGTAAACTATGTGTTCTGGGATACCTATGATTCTTTGAAGTTTACCTTTGAAGAACAGCCTCCTGCACCATATCCTTCAATAAACAGCAGCAATCCGCGTGAATATTCAAGTAAACTGATTTATAGATTGGGTGCCGAATATGTTCTAAACGATTTGATAACTGTTCGTGCCGGGGCATATTACGACCCGACACCAACAAACAAAGATTATTTCAACCCGGAAACTCCAAGCCTGAATACTTATGGTATGAGTGCCGGTGTAACCATCAATCCAACCGAGAACCTTGCTATTGATATTTCATATCTGCATCTTGAAACAGAAAAGGATACCAGGAGCTATTCACCCGAATATTTCACAGGTGAATATAAAACAAGGACGATGATACCGGGAATTGGAATCAGTTATAATTTCTAATCATTAAAAATTTGAATATCATGAAGATAAGAAATATATTATTGCTGTTCGTGCTGGTTTCATTTGTAGCATGTAAGCCCGAACTTGACGACTTTACGACCACCGGCGGAGATGCCGATTTCTCAAAATATGTTGCTATTGGCAACTCATTAACTGCCGGTTATGCTGATGGTGATTTGTTTAAATCCGGGCAGGAAAATTCATATCCCGCAATTTTAGCAAAGCAGTTTGAGGCTGCAGGTGGGGGTGAATTTAAGCAACCCTTAATGCTTGATGAATTTGGATTTGGGAATCGACTTTTGCTTGATGCAACTGTTCCGGGCCCGGTTTCTGCAGATGGAACTCCTGATCCGGGCAACCAGAATCCTATTGGTGCCCAGGGGCCTTACAACAATATGGGTGTTCCTGGAGCTAAAAGTTTTCATTATCTTGCTGATGGATTTGGTGCCTTAAATCCTTATTTCAGGAGGTTTGCTTCCAGTGCTACAGCTTCACCTTTGTCGGATGCTGCTGCTCAAAATGCCACTTTCTTTACATGTTGGTTAGGCTCTAATGACGTTTTGGCTTATGCTGCCGATGGGGGAGCAGGTGACAGTATTACTGATATCAACACCTTTAGCTTTGCTATGGATATGATCCTTCAAACCATGACAGCAAATGGTGCAAAAGGTGCTGTAGCCAATATTCCTGAAATTACCTCATCGCCATATTTCACTTTTATGAATTCCCAATTACCTTACGCAGGGTTGGTGCTTTCTGATCAGGCTCAGGCTGATGCATTAAATTTTGGTTATTCAGAGCTCAACCAGGTTATAAAATCTCTTGGCTCAAATGATACTCTCGTCTTTGCGGTTGGGCCAAATCCATTCGTAATTATTGATAAGGATATTCCTTGGGGTATTCGCCAGATGGATGAAAATGATCTATTCCTCCTTACATTGCCAACAGATTCCATTCTAAATTTTGGCTATGGAAGTCAGGTTCCGATACCCGATAAGTATGTTATTACAAACGTTGAGCTAAATGAAATTGCTGAGGCTACAGCTGGCTTTAATCAGGTATTAGCCCAGCTGGCAACAGCATATGATCTGGCTTTTATAGATATGAATGAGAAAATGAAAGAATTAAATACAACAGGTATAACGTATGATGGAATAACATTTACTTCATCATTTATTACCGGAAATGCTTTTTCCCTGGATGGGCTTCACCTTACCGGCCAGGGTTATGCATTGGCCACCAACTTTTTTATTGATGCCATCAATGCAAAATACAGCTCAGATATCAAACCCGTAAGCCCAAGACTTTATCCGGGGATATATTACTACCAATAGTTATTACACAAATTCTGATACTGAAAACCCTGCCATATCCGGCGGGGTTTTTTATTTTTGTGCCATGGAAAAGAAGAAACTCATTTTTGCTACCAACAATACCCACAAGCTGGACGAAGTAAAAAATATCCAGGAACTGAATTTCGAAATCCTTAGTTTGAAAGATATCGGCTTCAATGGTGAGATTCCCGAAGATTTTGATACGCTAAGGGAAAATGCCATGCAAAAAGCAAAATACATCCATGATAAGTTTGGGTTAGATTGCTTTGCCGATGATACAGGCCTGGAGATTGATGCTTTGGGTGGAAAACCAGGTGTATTATCTGCTCGTTATGCCGGGCCACAGTGTAATCCGGAAGACAACATTAAAAAGGTATTGGAAGAATTAAAGGGCAAGATCATCAGAAAAGGACGCTTTCGCACGGTGATTGCCCTGATCATGAATGATGAGGAATACTTTTTCGAAGGTGTGGTTCAGGGTGAAATCCTCAGTGAAAAACGTGGTGAAAGCGGGTTTGGATATGATCCGATATTTTTGCCAGCGTGCTACACGCATACTTTTGCCCAAATGAATTTATCTTTGAAAAACAAGATCAGCCATCGCGCAAAAGCCACCGCTAAACTGATTGAGTTTTTGCAGAAACTCGATTAGCCTGTTCTGTTCATAGATATCAATGATTATTTCCTAAACCCAAGAAAATCAATAGCCCCGTCATTTATGGCGGGGAATTAAAGTTTCTATTTACTGATAGGCAAAATCCAGAAAAATTTGCTTTCAATGTCTAAATTTTTCTGGATTTTATTTTAATTATTGTTTGTTAATGATTTAACTGAATATTGAATATCGAATTTAAAAATATTGAATACTGAATGTCAAAATCAAAAACCAATCACCAATTACCAATCACCAATTACCAATTACCAATTACCAATTACCAATCACCAATTACCAATTACCAATTACCAATTACCAATTACCAATAACCAATTACCAATCACCAATTACCAATCACCAATTACCAATCACCAATCACCAATTACCAATCACCAATCACCAATCACCAATAACCAATCACCAATCACCAATCACCAATTACCAATCACCAATTACCAATCACCAATCACCAATAACCAATCACCAATTACCAATCACCAATCACCAATCACCAAT
>CAYNDN010000558.1:0-1130 GCA_964395075.1 uncultured Lentimicrobiaceae bacterium
TACGGTGAGGAAATAATCCACGGCAAACTGGGGCTGCCCTGGGTCGTTCGAATTGATGAGCAACTGCCCGCTGTGGGTTCCGGCAAACAGATCCAGCGTGGAGAGGCTCACGATTACCGTTAAGCTGTCCTCACCGGCAATGGTATCCATGGACGGATTGGCCGCAATCCAGTTTGTACTTCCAGCCGCTTCATAAATCAGGTTTTCCTGCCCGTTATTATAAATGGTGATGCTGTCGAAATACACATCATTACACGCAAAGGTGTAGGAAAATGAAGTGGAAGAAACTGCAATTTCGGGAGGTGTGATGCCTTCGCCGGTAAGCGGAACTTTGAGTGTGTCGGCATTGCTTGCATTTGAAATCACCCAAAGCACATCGTCTTCAATTCCAGGTACTGTCGGGCTGAACTCCAGTCCGATTTCTTCGGTTTCGGCAGGTATGATGCTCAATGGAAATGATAGACCGGTCAGGTCAGTTGAAAAATTACCAGCACCACCGGATTGCAATAAAATATTATCGATAATCAGATCCTGCGTACCGATATTTCTCAGCGTGAGCATCTGGCTTGAGGTTGTGCTCACGATTACTTCCCCAAAATCAACCAGCGCTTCAGAAGCTTCAATTTGTGGATTTCCGGTTACATTCAAAGTAACGGGGATCATCAGATCAGATGAACCGGTTGTATTGTTTTGCAAAATGATATTGGTTTCATACAAGCCATCATTGAGTCCTTCAGAATAAATCCAGAAATCCAGATCAGCAGACTCACCTGTGTTGAGGCTAAACAGACCTTCAGGCAGCTCAATCCAGTTGCCGGCACCAGGGGCTCCGGGAGAGCTAATCGCAGCTCCACTGGTGAAATTGCCATTGTAGCCATTTCCGGTAATATCGGTGGCGGTGCCATCTTCAAAGTTCCAGTATGCTTTAAGGTCGGTTTCATTTCCGGATAATGTATTAAACATGGTTTCCTTAATCTCAACCTCGGATTTTACGACACTCCAAAGTCTGACTTCATCAACAAGCCCCGGGAAATTATTTCCTCCGCAGCAAGCTTCACCACCAATCCTGATGTTTGAGCTATATCCCACATAATTAGGGGTTACCTGGGCTGAGGCAATAAATTCGCCAT
>CAYNDN010000558.1:1140-3648 GCA_964395075.1 uncultured Lentimicrobiaceae bacterium
AAAGCCTTGCTGTTGTGCCATCGGAGTTGGCAGCCACGTGTGCCCACTCTCCAACAACGGCAAACCCTTTATCCGGGCTGGTAACAGTTTGTGAACAGTTTCCGGGAGGATTTATGCCAACGGAATATTTCCCGCTCGACATGGAGATGCCCCAGTCGTTGCAACCGCCAAATCCGCCAAAGATTGTTCTGCGGCCACTGGGCGTGGAGGAAGGCTTAACCCAGGCTTCAACGGTCCACTGAGCTCCGGGAGAAATGCTGCCCAGGGCAACATAATCGTTACTGCCATCCAGCAATACAGAATTGCCGTTGGGGTCTTCGCCCAGATAGGCGGAGTAAAGTAAGGTACCTGAGCCATCGTTGCTTACGCTGATTGATTTTTGGGTAGAATCAGGTTCGTTTAGTGCAGCAAAAACTTCATCAGGATCCACTGCTATTTCCGGTAAATCAAATTCCAGGCTGACAACTGAAAACTGTCCGAACCCAAAATTTCCATTACCTATAATAAAAGTTGGATTTGCCGAGAAAATGGAAGGTACGCCATTAATCTCTGTATAAATTTTAAAGGACATCGGGTTACCCGGTGTAAACCCCGGAAGTCCGTTATCATCGTCTTTTTCCCAGGCTGTAATGGTCAGGTCTTCACCGTTAATAATGGCTTCGGTATTGGCGATGCCAACACATAACCCACCGTCAAATACAGCCAGCTCATCGCCGGGTTCAAGCATTGCGTCGATATTTGTGCTTTCGATGATGATGGAATAGGGCAATCCGGTTTCTGCAACCACATCAAATTCATTGTCGATACCCACACCTGAGAGTGCGAGTTCCAGATTTGCCGCATTGGAAGTGATGGTAAGTGTTCCGGAAATATATCCCTTGATGATGGGCTGGAAGGTTACAAAAACTTCCTGAACATCATTGGTGTTGTTGAGCGTGAATGATGTTGGAGTTACCGTGAATTCAGCAACATTGCTGGAGATATTACTTACCGTAAGTGAAGATGTTCCGGTGTTGATTACATAAAATGAGCTGGTTTTGCCGGTTCCGGTTTCAACATGGCCAAAACTGACATGATCAACCGAAGTAGCAATATCCGGGGAGCCGGCAGGAAGTGCAAAGCCTTCGATGCTCACGGTTTGTTCTGATTCGTCAGGATCGTTACTTTGGATCAGCAGCTGCGTGGAATAACCACCCGCAACAGCCGGAGCAAAGGTAACTTCAAAAGACAGCGAATCATCTTCCGGAATTATGCCTTGCGCAATACTGGTTGAAAAAGCATCCGAGGTTTCGGAAAGTGAAAAATGCAAAGGCGCATTTCCGGTATTGTAAAGCATGATTTCGTTTACCACACTTTCGCCCACAGTCACCTGGCCAACATAAAGATTCTCAATCGGAACATTGATGTCCGGTGCAAGACCTGATGAGGCTTCAAGCGATACTGCCGTAAACTGGCCAAAACCAAAATTTCCATTTCCAACACTGTATTCAGGTGTCGCGTCAAGCTCCACCCAGTTATCATAAACCTCTGTCCAGATTTTAAAGGTCATTGGGTTGCCGGAAGTAAAACCCGGAAGCCCCAGGTCATCATCCTTTTCCCATGCTGTGATTACCAGGCTATTGTAAACATCCGGAGGTGAAGCACCTCCTGTATTTGCATTGCCATAAAGGGTTGATGCTGTTGAACCGACAACACGGTTTTGGAAGTTGCCGTTGTCGAAATTCCAGTAACCAACCAAACCCTGCTCCTGGCCGTAGAGTGATCTGAACATGTCCTGCTCAATTTCGAAAGGAGTCCTGGCATAATTCCACACCCTTACCTCATCAATGTTTCCATTGAAATAATAGCTATGGCTACCGCTTCCGCCGTATGCGCCGATAATCTGGCCTACCTGGCCTGTGCGCAAAGGCTTGCTGTAGTTTTGAGAAGCACGTAAAACACCATCCACATAAATGCGCTTGGTGTTTCCATCATAAGTTGCGGTTATAAAATGCCAGTTATTATTTGTGATTCCAATGGATGTGCTGTTGTTGTAATAGCTGTCGTAGCCACCACCGGTTGATGGGTAAGTTCTGAAGCATAATCTGTTGCCTTCAAAAAACAGGGCGTACTGCGAGTTAACAGGCCCCTTTTCGAAGATGAATCCGTTTTGTGAAAAGTTGGATGAATATACCCATGCAGAAATGGTTAAATGCTGCACGTCGAAAGCGCTGGAATTATTGACTTGTAAATAATCACCGCTTCCATCCAGGTTAAGGCTGTTGCCATTAGTCTGTGCAATGCCCACGCCCACGCAAAGGTCATCGTCAAATACGGCTACTTCATCACCCACGTCAGGCCTGAATCCGTCCACATCAACATCCTCAACAATAATGCTGTAAGGATTTCCGGTAGGTTCAACCGATGTGAAATTGCCCTGTGAGGCAACACCGTTAACCGGTACGATGGTGGTTCCGCTGGCGGCCTGGATTGAAATGTTTCCGTTAAAGGCACCGGATTCAGTGGGGG
>CAYNDN010000559.1:0-946 GCA_964395075.1 uncultured Lentimicrobiaceae bacterium
CCAGCTTTATGTGTGTTTTTCTGTAAGATCTTCCACAAAATTTGCAGTAGTTCCATTTTAATAAAATTGCCAAGTCCTTCCCCCATCGCCACCTGGTGAATTGTGTGGGTATAAAAAGAGGAATATCAATCAGGAACCAGCCAACCCGATCCAGCCAAAATTAGTAATCCGCCATTTATAAAAAATCACTCCTTTTTGGTTTTGACTTGTACAATTTGAGAGATGAAATATGGAATGACACTTACCGGCAAACTTACCTTCCCCCTCAAAATATTATTGCTTTTTTCAATTTAATGCTATTACTTTGAATATTCTTTCTATTTTTATCTCAAATTATGTAATTCAATTGAAAATAAATTTAATAGTATTCACCAAAATTATTGATTATGAAAATTTCTATTGTTGGTACTGGTTATGTTGGTCTTGTAACGGGAACATGTTTCTCAGAGGTCGGTATTGATGTTACATGTGTTGACATTGATGAAAAAAAGATCGAAAACCTGAAGAAGGGTATCATTCCTATTTTTGAGCCCGGCCTTGAGCCAATGGTTCAACGCAACGTTGAAAAAGGTCGTCTTCATTTTTCAACCAACCTGGCTTCAACACTCGATGGCACGGATGTAATTTTTTCAGCAGTTGGAACACCACCTGATGAAGATGGAAGCGCCGATTTGAAGTATGTTCTGGATGTTGCGCGCGAAGTAGGTAAAAACATGACCGATTATGTGCTCATGGTAACCAAAAGTACAGTGCCCGTGGGTACGGCAGCAAAAGTAAGAACTGCCATTCAGGAAGAACTGGAAAAACGTGGTGTGAATATTCCGTTTGATGTGGCTTCAAACCCCGAGTTCCTTAAAGAAGGTGCTGCTGTTGATGACTTCCTCAAGCCCGATCGCATTGTTGTTGGTGTTGAATCAGAAAAAGCTGAAAACATTATGAAGCGGTT
>CAYNDN010000559.1:956-3647 GCA_964395075.1 uncultured Lentimicrobiaceae bacterium
ACAAACCGTTTACACTTAATGGCCACCCTGTGATTTTTATGGACGTTCCTTCGGCTGAGATGACCAAATATGCCGCTAACTCGATGCTTGCTACCAAGATCAGCTTCATGAACGACATTGCAAACCTTTGCGAAATAGTTGGAGCAAATGTGAATCTCGTTAGAAAAGGTATCGGCTCCGACTCCCGTATAGGCAAAAAATTTATTTATCCGGGGATAGGATATGGCGGTTCATGCTTCCCCAAAGATGTGAAGGCACTTATAAAAACTGCTGATCAAAACGGATATACCCTGCGACTACTGAAATCAGTAGAAGACGTTAACGAATCTCAAAAATCAGTACTTTTTAATAAACTTTCAAAATATTTTGATGGAAACTTAGAAGGCAAAACCATAGCCATGTGGGGGCTCTCCTTTAAGCCACAAACCGACGACATGCGTGAAGCACCAGCTTTGGTTCTTATCGAAAAACTGATTGCTGCAGGAACAAAAGTTAAAGCCTATGACCCCGTTGCCATGGAAGAATCGCAGCGCCGGATCGGTGATGTTATTGAATACGCCAAAGATCAGTATGAAGCACTGATAGATGCTGATGCCCTGTTGATAGTAACTGAGTGGCCAGAGTTCAGGTTCCCTAACTTTAACGTGGTAAAAAAACTGCTGAAGGCTCCTTTGATTTTTGATGGTAGAAATGTGTATGATCCTGATGAAATGAAAGAATCAGGTTTCGATTATTTCTGCATCGGTATCAATACAAAATAATTAGTTATAACCATAAATGCCTGTGGTTGCCGGTGAACCATTACC
This sequence comes from uncultured Lentimicrobiaceae bacterium, assembly GCA_964395075.1. GTDB lineage: Bacteria > Bacteroidota > Bacteroidia > Bacteroidales > 4484-276 > SABY01. The sequence goes on from CAYNDN010000559.1 coordinate 1,763, forward strand.
GGAATCACAGGCATTTTTAATATTTTTACTATGAAAAAGAAGATTTTAGTTACCGGTGGTGCGGGATTCCTTGGTTCGCATCTTTGCGAAAAGTTGCTAAAAATGGGCAATGAGGTGATTTGTCTCGATAACTATTTTACCGGCCAAAAACAAAACGTGGTTCACTTGCTAAACAACCCTTATTTTGAACTGATCAGGCACGATGTTACCATGCCGTTTTTTATCGAGGTCGATCAAATATACAATCTGGCTTGTCCGGCCTCTCCCATCCATTATCAGTACAATCCAATCAAAACCATTAAAACTTCGGTAATGGGTGCCGTTAATATGCTTGGCCTGGCTAAACGCATTAAAGCAACCATTCTACAGGCTTCTACCTCGGAGGTGTATGGCGATCCAGAGGTTCATCCGCAAAAAGAAGATTACTGGGGACATGTAAATCCGATTGGCATACGTGCCTGTTATGATGAGGGTAAACGTTGCGCCGAAGCATTGTTTGTAAATTATCACCGGCAGAATGATGTAAAAATAAAGATTCAACGGATTTTCAATACCTACGGCCCGAGAATGCATCCAAACGATGGGCGTGTAGTTTCTAATTTTATCGTTCAGGCCTTAAAAGGCAAAGACATCACCATTTATGGCGATGGCTCGCAAACGAGAAGTTTTTGCTATGTGGATGATCTGCTTGAAGGTATGGTTAGGCTGATGAATTCCAGGGAAGATTTTACCGGCCCGGTAAATATCGGGAACCCCAATGAGTTTACCATTAAGGAACTTGCCGAACTGGTTATTGAGTTAACAGGCGCAAAATCAAAGCTGATTTTTGAGCCCTTGCCATCCGACGATCCATTGCAACGTCAGCCAAACATCGATCTTGCCAAAAATGAGCTGGACTGGGAACCGAAAATACAGTTGCGTGAAGGACTGATACATACCATCAATTATTTCAAATCTATCGACCTGAAAGATATTTAATATGCTTAACATTTTAGTTACAGGATGCAACGGTCAGTTGGGGAACGAAATCCGGGTGCTGTCAGGGAATTACGTGGATTACCATTTTATTTTCACGGATGTAGCCGAGCTGGATATCACGAAATTAGATGCTGTTGGCAAATTTCTGGATGCCAAAAAAGTGGAGTGCATTATAAATGCAGCAGCCTACACAGCGGTTGATAAAGCTGAGGAAGAACCCGAAGTTGCCAACCTGATCAATGGTGAGGCTGTTGGGATATTAGCCAGAGCGGCGAAAAGCAGGGATATTTTGCTGGTTCATGTCTCAACAGATTATGTATTTAACGGTCGTGCCCATCAGCCGATTCATGAAGATGATAAACCCGACCCTGTTTCGGCTTATGCATACTCCAAAATGCTTGGCGAAAAGCAATTACTGCAAGCTGAGGGTAAAGGAGTGATTGTGAGAACCTCCTGGTTATATTCATCTTTCGGGAAGAATTTTGTGAAATCGATGATCAAATTTGGCCGCGGGCGTGATGAGCTTAATGTTGTTTACGACCAGATCGGAACACCCACTTATGCATCCGACCTGGCGAAGGTTATCCTTGATTTGATCCCTGAATGGAAAAAACTCGATGCACCCGAAATTTTCCACTATGCCAATGATGGTGTGGCAAGCTGGTATGATTTTACGATTGCCATACACGAAATTGCCGGCATTTCCTGCAGGGTCAATCCAATAGAAACCAAAAACTATCCGCTTCCTGCTACACGACCTTTCTACAGTCTTATGGCAAAGGATAAGATCAGAAAAGTCAACAAAAATGCAATCCCGCATTGGCGCGAAAGCCTGAAAAAGTGTGTTGCTCTAATCCTGAACAATGAAACGGAAGCTGAAAAATAATTCAGGACAATATTTAACGGT
>CAYNDN010000560.1:0-3607 GCA_964395075.1 uncultured Lentimicrobiaceae bacterium
CCAAAAAATCCTGCACGGTTTTTATGTGCAGATTAAGTCGCGATGCCGCTTCAGATGCCGAAATGCTTCTGTAATTTATCAGCAGCCTGAATAACTCCTCAGCATAATCTTTCGAAAGGTACGATCCTAAAATTGCTGCTTCTTTAAAATTCATGACTTATGGTTTCAGGGGTTATTAAGCAAAAAAATCAGTTTTTACACTTTTCAGTTTATCGTTAATCCGCACACCTTCACCTTTACGATAATCTTCCAGAAAGCCGATAAACATATTTCCAAGGTTCATGCATAGCTGATCAAGTGCCAGGTTTTCCTTGAATGAAAGATAGGACTCTCGGGAAATATGTACACTTACCTGACCTTCTTCATCAAACGATATCCAGGTTTTTTCGATGATGTTAAAGCCGGGCTGAAAGAGTAAACTGAGTGCATCCTTATTATTTACAGGCACGAGGTAGATTTTACCATTGTCGCGGTAGGGCATGCAAACCAGTTGTTTTGCGAGGAATTTTGACAATGCCAGAATTTCATTTTTTTCATAATCTATTACTTTAACAGGTAAAGGACGCTCGGTGTAAGCATTTTCAGAGGACTCAACACCGATAGCCGCAAGCTCCAAAATGTTGTTTCCCTTCCAAACGGTTTGCTTGGTGGTCATTTTGTACATCAGCAGTATCCAGAAAATAATCATCCAAACCCCAAAAAACCTGGAAATGGGAGGAAAAACCAAATCAGGCCTTCCGTCAAATTCCATCCTCATAAAAATGAGCGTCATGCCAAATGCCAACAAATACGAAGAACTCAAAAGATAGATAATACTTCTGGTTTTTAGGTAATAAAACCCAAAACTAATAACACAGTAAATCAGGATAATGAATCCTAATACCGGAAATGCAATTTCTTTCCCAAGAAAAGCAGCAGAAAATGCAAACAAGGCCAGCGCAATCATCGCAGGAATAAATGCGTAAATGGGGCTCCCTGATTTTAATCTCTTTTCGTGATACATGACTTATAATTTTAAATTTTTAATACTTCATTTTTTTTAAACTATACAAAAATAAAACTTTAAAATACCTTTTGTCAAGTTTTTTAACAAATATTTTTTTACAAGATGATGTTCTGAAAATTTAAAAATGGGTGTATTTGCCTGTTGGATAGTAATTTAATTTATTTTTTGGGGTTGAAAATTTGTGTAATAATATCAACTGACAAATATGTTTTGGATTTATCGATTCCTTTTCACAATTTCGAGATTCATGTTATTTGGGTATTGTTTAAACCATGCAGATAAACTGTTGTTTAGAATGATTAAAAGTTTACACTATGCTGTTTGATACCTTTGATTTATCAGGGACAATTTTGAAGAACCGGTTCGTAATGGCCCCACTCACCCGCCGAAGGGCCCTCGAGCCAGAACTTGCTCCCAATAAGCTGATTGTTGAATATTACCGGCAACGTGCTTCGGCAGGCCTGATCATTTCGGAGGGCAGCCAGATTTCGCCGGAAGCTTACGGATATAGCGGTTCACCAGGCTGTTATTCTGATGCACAAATTGATGGCTGGAAAATTGTCACCAAAGCTGTGCATGATGCCGGCGGGAAAATTTTCCTGCAGCTTTGGCATGTGGGACCATTTTCTCATCGCCTGTTGCAACCGGAGGGTAAATTGCCGATGGCACCTTCAACAGTTGTTCCCCCCGGACAGGTGCTTACACCAAAAGGCCGGCTGGATTACGAAGCTCCCAGACCCATGACCATTGACGAAATTCATAAAACTTTGCATGATTTTGAACGGGCCGCACGCATGGCCATCATTGCCGGTTTCGACGGGGTTGAAATTCATGGTGCCCATGCCTACATCATCGATCAGTTTATTATGGATGCCACGAACAAGCGTACAGATGAATTTGGCGGTTCCATCGAAAACCGGGCAAGGTTTTTATTCATGATCATCGATGAAATTTTAAAATATGTACCGGCTGAAAAAGTTGGATTGCGACTGTCACCAAAAGGTTACAGGCCGGGTTTGATGGATTCGAACCAGGAAAGAACCTATGGATATATTGCTGAAAAATTGAACGGCTATAAATTGGCGTACCTGCATCTCAGCGAATTAATGCAGCCCGAAGAAAGGCTGGCAAACCCTGAGAAAAGTTTTGTTCCCTTTTACCGCAAACTTTATAACGGCACGCTGCTATCCTGTGGCGGGCATTCACATGAAAGTGGTGAACAGATGCTTAAAAATGGTGAAGCCGATCTGATTGTTTATGGCAGGCCGTTCATTTCAAACCCTGATCTTGTGGAGCGCATGAAAAATAATTACCCACTTGCCGAGCCAGACACGGATACTTTTTATCATGGTGGAGAAAAAGGTTATACCGATTATCCTTTTGCCATTTCGAAATAAAAAAATATTTATTTTCGAATCCGAATTTTTAACTGTTCAGGAATAGCAACTTATTTGTAATTTTCATCAAAACAAAAAACAATACCGTATGTATTTCAAAGGCAGATTAACCATCGACCCTTCGCAAATGACCAAAATCCAGGTTGAAAAACCCGAAGGCCAGTTCAAACAATTATTTTACAACATTACCCAGGGGAAAATCGGCGACAAAAAAGAGGTGGAAACCTTCAAGGCACTATCGCTCATCCAGCAGCTTTATGCGGCCTTTTCGGGCATGGGCATCAATAACCTTGTACGACTAAACCACGATGACATCGAAATTTACTTTGACCAGAAGGGCGAGAAAGACGATTTTAAAACTGCGGTTGACAGATACAGCATTGAAATCGACCAGAGTATGTCGGCCTATTTCAACACCCTCTGGATGGTGCTGGAACATGAAGACCAAACGTTTAAATACCTTTTGGAAATCAGCGTAAACCGCAGCCACGAGGTGAAGGAATATCCTATTGAGATTATCATCAGCGGTTTGCTTAAAGAGTTCCGTGGTAACGAAAATGACGACTACCTGAAGCAACAACTCAACAAACATTTCAAATCACAGCAGCATTACGACAATTTCCTCCGGACGAAGCAGCAGGAATTTGATGCTTTTACCAACAAAGTAATTTTTGAGCTAAAAAAACAAATCCGCATTGATAATGTGAAAACCACCACACGTAAACGCATGACGATGCGCAAGGATAAACCAGGAAAGGCTGCTCCTGCAACAGACCGTGAATATGGCGGAACACCCTACCAGTATTATGGCTTTGGCGATTTTATCGGCATGGCATTTTTATGGTCGGCCTTAACCTTCGATCATGGTTTCCACATCGCCGACACAGAAATCATTAACGGGGCAGGTGATATGATAGGTAATATTGGCGAAACCGGCATTGATGCTGTGGCAGGTTCAATACTTGATGAAAGTGCACCCATTGGAGAGGGTATTGAAAATTTAGGGTTTGAGGGTGTTGAAGAAATCAAAAGCGCAGGCCTGGAAGATGTGGCAGGTGATTCTGGCAGTTGGTTCGACGGCATCCTGGATGGTGATGGATTTGATTTTGATTTGGATATTTAATCTTTTAATTCCGCGGTTTATAAAGTGTCCGTCTATAAAGCCCAAATTCTTCGTTATTGCTCAAAATCCAAATCCTCGTAT
>CAYNDN010000561.1:0-3602 GCA_964395075.1 uncultured Lentimicrobiaceae bacterium
GGGAAGGATCACGCCGATAACCTTGCTTTTTTTGAGGCGCAACGATACAGCCACCTGGCTCGGACGGTAGTTCATGCTGGCGGCCACAGCCTTCACAGATTCGCGGGTTTCAACACTAATATCGGGGTGATCTTTGAGTGCACGACTCACCGTAGAAATTGAAACGCCAACCAGTTTCGCTATATCCTTTATGGTTATGGGATTCCCTTTCATTCACTAAAAAATTATCGTGTAAATATCCTGTTCCCTTTTATCAAATTGGTTGTAAAGGTATTTTTTTTGATGCTTTAAAATGATTTCAATCTTTAAAAAAGTTTTTTCAAAAAAGTTATTAACCGCAATCGATTGCGGGAACGATTGCGAAACCGTTTGCGATAAAATGTACTGGTTTACAGTGTATAAGCGTGTTAAATTAAGAATTTCTTAACATAGATTTGCAATCGGAAATTAACAAACAATTCGTTCAATCTAAATTAAAAATTATGAGAAAAACTAACTTTTTACTTACGCTTTTAGCGGTAATGTTTTTTACAGGATTTTCTTTTGCACAAGAAAAAGCTACCTTAAAAGGTACAGTTACTGATGCTGATAATGGTGAAACATTAATTGGTACAACCATCTTGGTTAAAGGCACAGTTGTGGGAACTGTTACTGATATCGATGGTAACTACATCCTCGAAAACATCGACCCCGGCATCCAGGTTATTGTGGCTTCATTTGTAGGTTACACGTCAGTGGAGAAAGAAATTACAATTGCAGCCGGCGAAACCATGACACTGGATTTTCAACTGGCATCCGATGCGCTTGGCCTCGATGAAGTGGTAGTTACCGGTGTAGTAAACCAAAAATCAGCCATCGAGTCCAGTGTTGCTCTCACCTCGCTCAAGCCCAAGTTTATCCAGGAATTTGGCGCACAAACCACTGCCGAGATTTTTAAGACCATCCCGGGTATCCGCGTCGAAGCTTCCGGTGGTGAAGGCAATGCCAATATTGCTGTTCGTGGTGTTCCGGTAGCATCAGGTGGTTCCAAGTTTTTGCAGTTGCACGAAGATGGCTTGCCGGTATTACAATTTGGCGATATCTCTTTTGGTAATGCCGACATTTTTATGCGTTCTGACTTGAATATTGCCCGCATCGAGGCACTAAAAGGAGGTTCAGCTTCTACACTCGCCAGTAACTCTCCGGCAGGTATCATCAACTTCATCAGCAAAACAGGAACCGTTGAAGGTGGTACCATTGCCACAACCCTCGGTATCGATTTTCGGACCCTCCGCACAGATTTTGAATATGGTGCACCTATTGGAAACGGACTGAGGTTTCATGTGGGTGGATTTTTCAGGGAAGGCGATGGCCCACGCGATCCGGGATATACTGCAAACCGTGGCGGACATATTAAAGCTAATCTTACCAAGCAATTCGATAATGGATATGCAAGAGTTTACTTCAAGTATCTCAACGACAAATCCATCAGCTACCTGCCTATGCCCGTAAAAGTTACCGGCAGCACCGATGACCCAACCTATGAGTCTATTGATGGTTATGACCTCACAAAATATACTTTGCAAAGCCCGGGCTTTCTGGAACTGAATGGTGTTGATGGCGACGGAAACCGGCGCACTTCCAACATCTCTGATGGCATGCACCCGGAAGTTATGGCTGTTGGAACAGAATTTAATTTTGAACTTGGAGACGGCTGGCGCATTAAGCAAAGGGCAAGACTTGCACTGATGAATGGTACTTTTAACTCTCCATTCCCTGCACAGGTAGCTGCGGCTGATGCTATTGCCACCGATCTTGCAGGCGCAGGTTACTCGCTAAGCTATGCTAACGGAGCAAATGCCGGTGTGCCGCTAAGTTCTTCTGAAATAAACAACCTCAACGGAAATGGCCTGCTGATGCGCATACACTCTTTTGATGTGGAAATGACTAACCTGAATAATTTCACCAACGATATCTTCCTGACCAAAGATTTGGGCAATTTTAAAGTTACTGCCGGCTATTACAAAGCTTACCAAAAAATTGCAATGAACTGGCTGTGGCAGTCGTATCTAACAGACGTTAGCGGTGAAGATGGCCCACGCCTGATGAACATTGCCAGTGCTGACAGCTCATTTTATTCCGAAAACGGATTAACAGCTTATGGCCAGCCTTTCTGGGGCAACTGTTGTACACGTGGCTACGACATGGCTTATTCGATTGATGCGCCTTATGCCAACGTAGAAGTAGATGTGAATGAAGACCTGGTTATCGATGCGAGTGTACGTTACGACTTTGGCCGTGCCATTGGGCACTACAAAAATAATTTCACAGCTCCCAAAGATGTGGATGGCGATGGAAACATCAGCCCTATCGAAGAAAATGTAACCATGCTCGACAATGCAAATCCACAACCCATTGATTATAACTTCGACTATGTTTCTTACTCAGTAGGTGCAAACTATAAACTCGACAAGCAAAAAGCCATCTACGCCCGTTACAGCAAAGGTGGTCGCGCCAATGCTGACAGGTTGCTCTATTCTCCATTTATCACTGCCGAAGGTGAAACTATCGACGGGCTGAGTGCTGATGAAATCAGTCAGGCAGAAGTTGGTTTCAAATATCGTTCAAACAAATACAGTGTGATTGCAACCGCTTTTTATACTGATATTTCTGAGCAAAACGAAGAGTTTGGTAAAGTTATCCAGAAAGATTTTAACACTTATGGTTTGGAACTGGAAGCCAATGCAAAATTCAAAAACTTCAATATTTTGGCCGGTGCTACATTTACCAAAGCAGAAATTAAGAAAAGTATAAATCCTGATGAAGTAGGCAATACGCCACGCAGGGTTCCCGACCTGATGTACAACATTACCCCAACCTATACCATTGGCAATGGCATGGCCAACATTGGTTTCAGCCTTGTGGGTACTACCAAAGTGTATGCCCAGGACGACAACGAGATTATCCTCCCCGGATTCATTTATGCGAATGCCTTTGTAGGATATAATATTCTTCCTGAACTCAACATCAGGCTCAACTCAAACAACCTTACCAATACACTTGGGTTCACAGAAATGGAAGGCGATGCTTACGATCCGGCAGCTACTAACTACATGCGCGCCCGCCCCATTACAGGCCGCGCCACAACCGCTACCCTTACTTATACATTTTAAAACCGTGTAAATTTTCTCTATATGGGGAAGGATTCCTGCCCGGACTTTCTTCCCCTTTTTTTTCAAATATCTTCGCCTCATGAAAAACAAAGTACAGCTTATCACTTATATCAACAGGTTTGGAAGCAGAAACATTTCGGAACTCACCGGCTTGTTCCAAAACGAACTCAAAGATGTTTTTGGAGGAGTTCACCTTTTGCCGTTTTTCTACCCGATTGATGGCGAAGACGCCGGGTTCGATCCCATCGACCACCAACTTGTTGATCCCCGCCTTGGTGATTGGTCAGATGTGGAAAAACTAAGCCGGGAAGCTGATGTAATGGCAGACCTGATTGTGAACCACGTTTCGGCAAAGTCATCAATGTTTAAGGACTACCTGGAAAAGGGAGAAAAATCAGTTTTTGCCAGCTTGTTTTTGGATTATGCTAAAGTGTTTCCCGATGGCGCATC
>CAYNDN010000562.1:0-3583 GCA_964395075.1 uncultured Lentimicrobiaceae bacterium
CGAAGTTTTTCATTTCATCTGTAATCCGGTAGTCGAAAGCCTGCTGCCTGGTGATCCAGTTGAAAACAACGCCCGGTTTTTTTTCGGTGCTGAAACTCAATCTGGGAACACCTGGCAAATCTCCCCGGAAGTATTCCTTCCCGGAAGCTTCCAATCCTGTAAAAACCCATGTATGCTCTTTCATACTTCCCTTCACCATGATTTCCGGTGCTGTACGCAGGTTGAACATTTTGTGGTAGAGTTCTACATCTGCAGGAACCTTCACGATAATCTCCATCTCATTCACGGGTGAAGACTCCTGGATCACCTCATCGGCCATCAGTGCCGGCCAGTATCCCGCTTTGGTGGTGAGGATGTAATCCAGAAAAATGGTCGCGCCAACTTCAAGTCCGGTGTGGGTTACCACCATTTCGCGCAGGTGGTTGAAGGTGGTGGAGTGCGCTGCTCCTCGTGGCAAAACCTCGTTGAAGGCATTATCCGGAGCCACGATCTTTTTGCCGTCTGCCATGATGGTGTAGGCCTCATTTATTTTCAGCTCCTGGAAATCCGGGTTGTAAATGATGAATGTTTCGCCATATAACCGGTTGAACGCCACATGGGTTTGTAGTTTCAATTGTTTGAAATACCGGAAGCTCATGCTGCCGTCTTCGTTGAGGGTGTATGTTTTGGTGATCTTTTCAAAAACAGCGTCCGCATTTTCATTTTGAGCAAAAGCCGATGTGCAGATGATTGCTGCAATAAATATGAATATTATTTTTTTCATGTCTCTGTGATATGTTGTGTGTTTTTTCTATAACTTAAACTTTGTCTTATGAAAGTTAATCGTTATCCGTATAATCGTTAATCGTATCATAAATAACCAATAAAACAGTAACGAATAACCATGAACAATTAACGGATAACCTATTTATAAAGCACAATCGGTGTTTTCGCCATACTCTGCTGCGAATCAACCACCTGTTTTACGTCGGGCCAGTCGGATGGTTCGTAAATCCGTTTCTCCAGAATGATCTCCTGTTCCATTTCCAGGGTGTTGCCTTTCATTTTCACCGAAGCCTTGTATGCAGCGTTAACACCATCCATATCCATATTAACCGGTTCGTTCACCATCGAATAGCCCTCCGGCACGGTAACGGATTCTTTCAGGTTCACCATGCGGCTGCACCGGTCGCGGAATCCATATTTACGTTCTTCGAGGTCGGTGTTCAGGTAGAGGTGCGACTGGGCACGAGAGAAAATGTTGCTGGCCACAAAGGGTACAAACGAAATCTTGCCATCACCTACAAAGGCATAATCCGGGATGCGGTATTTCACCGTGATCTCGATGGGACCCGCCATATGGTTGTATGGGTTGTCGCCATAGTCCATGCTGATGATCTCCGCTTTGGGGTTGATGCGCAGAAACTCCGTTTCCAGGTTTCTATTCCATACTGACTTGTATGATCTTGTGAACATACCGCGGATGGAGGCATCGGTCTGGCCTTCGGCGGTGATATAGATTTCACCTTCCAGGGTTCCATCTACTTTTACTTCGGAGGTGCCTGTGATTTTGAGGTAGTGGTTTTCGGGCTCCGAAACCGGGGTGATCATCAGGTCGGCACCCTCGGGTATTCCCATGAGGTAATTCTGCTGTTGCTCTGCGCTGGACCACAGCTCACGCACAAACGGCACCCATGTTGGGTCCAGCAGGTGGTATTTGCCATCGGAGAGTTTCACTACCGTAACGCTGTGGTTGAACTGATCGGCAGGGATATCCTCGATGCGCGATCCGGCCATAGTCATGGCGGGGTACGATTCAAACTCTGCTGCACGCAGGAAAGCCACCAACAGGCTGGCCTTGTCTTTGCACACACCGCAGCGATCCGTGAAGTTCATCTCGGCGTTGTGCAGGGTGTAGCCCTCGCCGGGGCCCATGGAGATGCCGGAATAGCGCATATTGTCGGCCACCCAGTGGGTGAGGATCGACACACTGTCCATCTCTGTTTTGGCATCCTTGAGCAGCTCATCCACAAACTCCTCCACTTCGGGTGTGGGGTCGAAGGCGTTGTAATCCTCGTTTACACCATAAAACCACAACGACTTGGCCTCCCAGTCGGGGCTGGTGGAAAGTAGCAGCTTGGGTGCCACATCCGACGCTGCCACCATGTTGGACTCGGTTTTCAGCGGTTCGATGTTGGTTTTGGTAAACGTGTAGATGTTGCGGTCGCCGTTAAAACGCATCGACGACCGGCACTCGCCGTGGTAAAATTCAAACTGCATCACCTTGTCGGCGGGCATGTTCACCACATAGGTTTTTTCGATCATATAGTGGTTGCTCCAGAGAGGCACGATATCATAAAAATGGCCTCGCATGGGCGGGATAAATCGTTCCTCATCCTCCTCCTGCATCAGCAGAGCGTAGGTGAATCCTTTTTTGAACAGCTTTACTTCTATGGCATCGCCGGGTTCCAGCCTGCCAACCTCGATCATCTTTTCGCGGGCACCCCAGTAGATCATTCTGGCAGGAGCAGGGTAGTCTTTCGTGACCGAAAGGTCAACCTCCTCTACAGTGCCGTCATGGCGGTAGATTTTCACCATGCGTATCTCCACATGTGCCGACAGCGGATCGTAGCCGTACTCGATCACGCGCTTATCCAGCGCACCTTTTTTATTGAGGATTTTAAACAACTGGTGGGTGTAAAAATACCCCAGGCCGGTTTCCTGCACATCCACGTGTGTACTGTCGAACACCGTAATAAAATTGCTGCCCGGATAATCCTCTGCATTGCCGGTGGATTCCAGCAATGCTTCCACAGGGCCGGCCATCAAAATTAGCCCTGCAAACAAGCATGTTAGCGATAAAAGCAGTTTCTTCATTGTTGTAAATTTTGGTTTAAAAATCAGGGGGTAAAAATAGGGAAAAAGCGGGGAAGTTATTCGTTATTGAGTTAGTAAGTTATTGAGTGCTTTGTGGAAATGGGGAATATATAACCAAACCCAACCTTATTACCTTATTATGGCAGTGAATGAGGGAAATAAGGTTGAATGAATTAAATATTGTAAAAGTTATATCACAGAAACTTCAGAATAATTGCCTTACTTTTGAAACTATTATCGGATTAAATGTTAAAATGCAAATATCAATAAACCATAAAACCATTTCCATTCCAGAAGGGACCACGATTTTACAGGCTGCCGAAGGCGAAGGAATCAAAATCCCGACCATGTGCTATGGCGATGATGGCTACCACAACCATCCTTCCTGTATGGTCTGTGTGGTAAAAGATGTGAAATCCGGGAAACTTCTGCCGGCCTGCGCCACAAAATCAGTGGATGGAATGGAAATCCTCACACACGACAAGGAGGTGATCGAATCAAGAAAAGAGTGTCTGGAGTTGCTGATCAGTGATCATGTGGGTGATTGTGAGGCACCTTGCCGTGTTGGATGTCCGGCTTTTATGGATATCCCAAAAATGAACAGGCTGATTGCTTCAGGTAGGTTTTCGGAAGCCCTGAAAGTAGTGAAGGAAGAAATCGCCCTCCCGTTGATTCTGGGATACATCTGTTCTGCCCCTTGTGAAAAGGTTTGTAGGAGGAACCAGGC
>CAYNDN010000563.1:0-3576 GCA_964395075.1 uncultured Lentimicrobiaceae bacterium
AACAACACCGGAAGCGGCCTCGTTGGGCTGGCTTCACTCATCAAACATAAACGGTTGAAAAAGATGATCTGTTCTTTCCCGAGAACAGCCAATTCCACTGTTTTTCCTGATCTGTACACCAAAGGAGAAATTGAACTGGAACTGGTACCGCAAGGAACTTTGGCTGAACGCATCAGGGCAGGCGGCGCAGGAATTCCGGCATTTTATACCCCCAGCTCGGTGAACACACCGTTGGCCGAAGGCAAGGAACTGCGCGAATTTGACGGTGTTCCTTATGTGATGGAATACGGAATCAGGGCAGACTTTGCACTGGTGAAATGCCAGGCTGCCGACAGGTATGGCAACCTGATTTACAACAAAACAGCACGGAACTTCGGGCCAATCATGTGTACAGCCGCCGAAACAGCCATTGTTCAGGCACGAAACCTTGTTGAACTGGGAGAACTCGATCCCGAATGTGTAGTAACACCAGGTATTTTTGTAAAGAAGGTGGTTGGGGTGAGCAACCCTGCCGATGAATCCAAATTAATTGCAGAAGAAAGGAGTTATCCATGGAAATAACAAAACCCAAGATTGGATGGAGCCGCAATGAAATGGCTCAAAATGTGGCCCTCGACATTCCTGATGGAGCCTACGTTAACCTCGGTATCGGCATGCCCGAGCTGGTTGCCGATTTTGTACCCGAAGGCCGTGAGGTGATCTATCACACCGAAAACGGATTGTTGGGCATGGGTCCGGTTCCTGAAGAAGACAAAAAAGATCCTGAATTGATCAATGCCGGCAAAAAGAACATTACAGCCATCAAAGGAGCATGTTTCTTTCATCACGCCGACAGCTTTACCATGATCCGTGGCAGGCATATCGATATTTGTGTGCTTGGCGCATTTCAGGTTTCAGAAAATGGGGATATCGCCAACTGGTCAACCGGTAAACCCAACGCCATCCCTGCAGTTGGTGGTGCCATGGATTTGGTTGCAGGTGTGAAAAACATCCTTGTAATCACCAAACACGTTACCAAGGACGGCAAAGCCAAACTCGTAAGGAATTGCACCTTTCCGCTTACAGGAAAAGGCGTTACCAAAAGGATTTATACAGATCTGGCCATCATCGACGTAACCAAAACAGGATTTGTGGTGAAGAAAATGGCCCCCGGTGTTGATTTCGATTATTTGCAAAAATTTACTGATGCAACTTTAACCATTCAATAAAAACCAAAAAAAAGTGAGCACACCATATAACGTAAACCGCAAATATAGTTCGGCACTCTACAAAAGGGCCAAAGAGGTTATTACCGGAGGCGTTAGCAGAAATACCGTCTTCCACCGCCCCCACCCTTTTTATGTGGCAAAGGCGAAAGGGAGTTATGTTACCGATATTGATGCCAACACCAGGATTGACTTCGCCAACAACATGGCCTCGCTAATCCATGGCCATGCCCACCCATTAATCAATGAAGCCGTAATCAAACAACTGGAAAGAGGCACAGCTTACACGCTGGGCACCGGCATCGAGGTGGAATATGCCGAATTGCTCTCAGAGCGGAACAGCAACTTCGAAAAAATCAGGTTTGTAAATTCCGGTACCGAGGCTGTGATGTCGATGATCAAAGCCACGCGGGCCTATACAGGAAAATCCAAAATCGCCAAAGCCGAAGGTGCTTACCATGGCACCTACGATTTTGCCGAAATCAGCCAGATTGTAAAACCAGAGAATTGGGGCGATATCGACAAGCCCAATTCAGTACCCGTAACCATGGGCACCCCGGAATGTGTTACATCTGATGTAATTATATTCCCCTACAACGATACTGAACGTACACTAAAACTTCTTGAGGCGAACAAAAAGGAGCTGGCCTGTGTGCTGCTCGACCTGGTATCACACCGTGTCGGATTATTTCCGATCGATAATGATTACCTCGTCGCCGTATACGAATGGACCAGAAAAAATAAGGTTTTGTTCGTGCTTGATGAGGTGGTAACCTATCGTGTAGCGTACAGCGGAGCCCAGGAACTATACCCCATCAAGCCTGACATGACAGCCCTTGGCAAGATCATCGGCGGTGGATTTCCGGTTGGTGCCATTGCCGGGACTGCCGAGGTGATGGCCGTTTTTGATCCGTCACGAAGAATTATCAAACAGCCCCACTCGGGAACTTTCTCTGCCAACCCCATTACCATGACTGCCGGAAAAGTAGCCATGGAACTCTTCGACAGGCAGGCTGTTGATGACATCAACAACATGGCAGAAATCGCCAAAAAACAACTGAGAGAAGCGATACAGAAAGCTGATGTGCCGGTGGTGATAACAGGATCAGGTTCCATGTTTCGTTTTCATTTTCGCCATCAGGCTCCACGTAACCATCGCGAGACCTTCCAAAACCGTGAAGAAATCAAACTGATAAGGGATATCCTCGACTACCTGTTCTATGATGAAGACCTGATCATGATCAACACCTTCGCCTGCATGTTTGCCACAACCATTACCCAGGTTGAAGTGGACAGGCTAACAGAAGGTGTCTATAATGCTTTTATCAAATACAAAAAGGAAATTGAAAGTTTTGCCAAATAAAAATTCAGAATTATGACCAACGTTTATATATGCGATGCCATCAGAACTCCTGTTGGGAGATATGGCGGTTCACTGTCATCAGTTAGAACCGATGATCTTGCAGCGATTGTTTTAAAGGAAATAAAAGACAGGAATCCCGAAGTTGACTTCAAAGATGTTGATGATGTGTTTATGGGATGTGCCAACCAGGCTGGCGAAGACAACCGCAATGTTGCCCGCATGGCTTTGTTGCTGGCCGGATATCCTGAAACGGTTCCCGGAATGACCGTAAACCGTTTGTGTGGCTCTGGTATGGATGCCATCGGAACGGCTGCCAGGGCCATAAAGGCTGGCGAAGCTGACCTGATCATTGCCGGCGGTGTAGAAAGCATGTCGCGTTCCCCGTTTGTAATGGGAAAAGCCGAAAAAGCGTTTGGCCGCGGCCAGAAAATTGAAGACACCACCATTGGCTGGCGATTTGTAAATCCTAAGCTCGACAAAATGTATGGCACCGAATCGATGATCTGGACTGCCGAAAACATCGCCTCCGATTTCAACATCAGCCGGGAAGACCAGGACAAATTTGCCTTGCACAGCCAGGAAAAAGCGCGTAAAGCACAGGATGACGGTTTGCTTGCCGAGGAGATCGTTCCGGTAACAATTCCGCAAAGAAAAGGTGATCCATTGGTGGCAGACAAGGATGAACACCTCAGGCTGACCTCATTGGAAAAGCTGGCATCACTCAGGCCCATCACTCATCCCGAAGGCACAATTACTGCCGGAAATGCTTCCGGAGTAAATGACGGTGCAGCTGCACTGATCATCGCCTCCGAAGAAGCTGTGAAAAAATACAACCTGAAACCCATGGCTAAAATTCTGGGTATGGCCACTGCCGGCGTGCTCCCGCGGATCATGGGAATGGGTCCGGTTACCGCAACCAGTAAAGTTTTAAAACTAACCAATCTGAGTCTGGCTGAAATGGACGTGATTGAATTGAATGAGGCATTTGCCGCACAATCGTTGGGTTGT
>CAYNDN010000564.1:0-2426 GCA_964395075.1 uncultured Lentimicrobiaceae bacterium
CAGGATGATGGATTCTATGCGTCCGGGTCTGATGTCGCTGCGTGAGAACCTTACCAATTTATGCGCATCAGTAGCAACAAACGACAATTCTTCTTCTTCCATCTCCATCAACACACCCGACATTACCGGACGAAGTTCATCGTTACCGGCGGCAAACACAGTCTTGGTAATGGCTTCGGCCAATATAGCCGATTCTATTTCAAATGCGTTTCCATCTTCAATTTCAGGCGTTTCGGGGTATTCGTTGCCATTATGTCCGTTCAGTTTATACTTACCTTCTCCGGCTGTCATTTCCACGGCAGAAGTTTCTTCGTTTACTGTGAAAGTTACCGGAACATCGGCGAATGTTTTCAGTGTATCCAGCAGGATGCGGGCCGGAATAGCTACCTTGCCTTCATCTTCGCTCATGGTAAGTTTTAGTTTCACTGACATGGTGGTTTCCAGGTCGGAAGCTGTTACTGTTAATGTGTCCTCGCTGATCTCAAAAAGGAAATCGTCAAGAATGGGAAGTGTGTTGTTTGAACTTACAACCCCGCCAATGGCTTGCAAATTCTTAAGCAATAAAGCACTTGAAACAATGAACCTCATTTTCTTAATATTTTGTGAATGACTTTTTTTTTCAACTGAAGGGCAAAGGTAATGATTTCAATGCTGCGAACTAAATTCATTTTATCAAAATGTTATTAACCGTACCAGAATCATTTTTTCTTCTTAAAGGAGAATTTTGATTCGGTTCCGTTGAGCAGCCGGCGGATATTTTTCCGGTGGGTAAAGGGAACGAAAACACCCACAAAAACAGCGAGAATGATCAGGGGTAGTGAATTGGGATTAAACAAAAAGATCACGATCAACGGAAAACTGATGGCTCCTGTGATTGAACTCAGCGAAACATATCCTGAAATCACCAGTATCAATATAAAAACACCAACCACAATCAGCACAGCCCAGGGGTAAAGTGCGATGCCTACACCAAGCAATGTGGCAATACCCTTGCCCCCCCTAAAGCCGGCAAACAACGGAAATACATGTCCCAGCACAACTGCTGCTGCCGCTGTTATCCGGTAATAGGTGAATTGTAAATCGTTGAAATATTCAGGAATGAAATACCATGCAAGATACACGGCAAACCAGCCTTTAAACACATCCATGAGCAAAACCGGAACACCGGCCTTTGCACCTAAAACACGTATGGTGTTGGTAGCTCCGGCATTGCCACTGCCCTCGTTTCGGACGTCCACATTAAAAAACGCCTTTCCAACCCATACCGCCGATGGAATGGATCCAATAAAATAAGCAAGTAGGATTCCTGCAATCGCTAAAATTATTTCCATAAGTTAATTCTCCTCGTTTTCGTTAGGCTGCAATTGTCTGATCATCCTCAGGAAACGGTTTTTCTTGGCATTTGTTGAAATGATGTACCGGTATTCCGTTTCATTCTTCCTGGCCTTCTGTTTACGATCGCCGGCATCCGTGTCGGTGATATAGCGGTTGTATTCGTTTTTAGATGAAATGGTTTGCATTAAATTGCCCATGTGGCTGAAAAAATACCAGTGCCGCCGGTCAACCTCCAGATACAGGGTGAAAATATCACCGCTGCGTTTTCTGACTATTTCCAGTTGTCCATCCAATATTTTATTTACCGGTTCACCCCCGACCATCCCAATCGATATTGGCCCCTGCGAAATAAAAGAACGTGTGTCAGGAAAATATTTGAGGGTAACATCCGTAATGACCAGTTCTTTGTTTAGCCTCTCCGGTAATTCCCGTGCACGGCCAAAAGAATTCAAATCAAATAAATAAGCTTTGGCACCTTCACTACCCAACATTTCGCGATAAGCAATGTTTTGAATCGGACCTGAAACCGGTGCCCCTTGAACATTGGTGTTTTTGAGGCTTTGCGCCATATATGACAGCGCATCTTCATTAAAGAAAAAGTCGAGGGTAATGAATACCTTGAACAGGGTTGAATCGGGGATAATATAATGGGTTGCCTGCCCGAAAGCCTCCATGGTTACCTTGTTGAAATCGGTAGCAAAGCTAACCGGTCCGCCTGCAGTTATGATGCAATCATCGGTATTCAGGGCGATGAAGGGTGCATCAGGGAAATCATCGTCCGGGATGTTTGTGAATCCTTTGGAAGTGATCAGGAATTCGGTGCCCTTTTTCCGTGTGGTGATCACACCGTCAGCAGTCATCATTAGGGTATCGCTGTAATAGTTGCGGGGCGAAAGGAATGCAGGATAAACGAGGTTGTTTTCGTTGCTGTGATAAATGCCTGCATAAATTTTTCTGCCGCCATATTCTTTGGGTTGTGCCGGAACCGGGAAAACGAGGCTGTCTGGTTTAATTCTGCCGGTAAAATTTACCCATCTCGACAAAACCGGGTCACAATCCTGAACAATCTGAAATGAACCGTCAAAATTCAG
>CAYNDN010000564.1:2436-2860 GCA_964395075.1 uncultured Lentimicrobiaceae bacterium
CGGGCTGAACATAAATTGCTGCTCTTCCGTGATTTTACCTTCGGCAATGGTTTGGTAGCTTGTGTCAACTTCGATATTATCAAACTTTATGATCTGGATGTCATCAACAAGATTTTTGTAGGCATAAGTACCACTTGCTTTGTATGCATATTTTGATTCGATATTAACTCTGGCCTCTGTTATCAGGTGGGTTTTTTCAGCGGTATCGGCAATAATCATGGCATTTTCAAGCGGTCGGATGTTGGCATTTTCTCTGACCTCAACCCTGCCATCGCCGGGAAAAACAGCAACATCGGCAACTTTAATGTATTTAACATCTTCAGCCACAAGGGCTGTGTCGGTCAGGAAAAACGTGGCTTTGGTTGAATAGAACGAAAGTGAGTCATGCAATGGATGTAAGGAAAGAAATCGCGCTCCGTTTGGT
>CAYNDN010000564.1:2870-3569 GCA_964395075.1 uncultured Lentimicrobiaceae bacterium
TGTTACATCCATTATATGTCTTAATGAAAGCGAAGTTTGATCAATGTCGCTGTTTACGCGTGAGCTGTGTAATTTGATTTCATGGCGATTCATAAACCAGTCGAAATTATCCAGGTTGGCTGTAAACCGGTTGAGTGGAAATCCTATTTTTGAACTATCTGAAATGGATTTGAAAGACCCTGTTTGCTGATCGAAACTCACATTGGCCGAAAACCTGTTCGCCGAAAATGCGATTTCTTCTTCATTAAAATCACGGATATTCAGTATCAGTGAATCGGAGATGAAATAATTATCACCAAAAGTATAATCATCCGAAAATGTTCTGGCGGAATAAAAGTCCAGCCAGCCTGCACCGGTTAGTCTTTTGGGGGTGTAGGTCAGCTTTCCATTTAAAAGTGCTCTGCTGCCAAACATTTCAATCAGCGAATCATTGGTTTGCAGAAACAGCGAATCGCGATAGGGCAACCAACGCATGCTGAGATTTTTAGCCTCAATTTCAGGAAACCCGTTTCCGTGTTTTGATTGCACTGTTGCAAATTGATCAAACTTTCCTGTTGCAGAGTCGGGGTAAAATATCATGTTTCGTCCGGTGGCTGAGGTGTTGAGGTACTCCAGTTTTCCGGTTCCGCGAAGTCCTTCATTACTCAGGGAAACCGAATCGTAGAAAGTGCCTGTTCCACCATAAATCGGGTAGCCCTG
>CAYNDN010000565.1:0-3564 GCA_964395075.1 uncultured Lentimicrobiaceae bacterium
GCAGGACGAAGTTGAGCACAGGCATGGAGGGCTTGGACTTGAAAATATAAGGAAGCGGATGGACTTAAATTACGGAGAAAATTATCGTTTGGAAACGGTTATCGAAAATAACTGGTATTTGGTCAATCTTACCATACATCACTTAAAACAACTGGCAGATGGCTGAAAATATTAAATGCATTATCGTTGATGATGAGCACGTTGCGCGGGATGTTTTGAAACATCACCTGGCAAAAATTGATGCTGTTGATTTGGTGGCGAGCTGTAAAAATGCCCTCGAAGCGTTTACGGTTATCAACACGCAGCCGGTTGATTTGATATTTCTGGATATTAAGATGCCTGAAATTTCCGGATTGTCATTTGCCAGGTCCATCAACAAAGACGTAAAAGTTATTTTCACCACAGCTTATCGCGATTATGCAATAGAGGGATTTGACCTGCAGGCAGTTGATTATCTGCTGAAGCCAATTTCGTTTGAGCGGCTTTTACAATCTATACAGAAATACACCAATGAGCACAGCCCTGCTCAGGCCACAAAAAATGATGTGCCACTGGAGATAAAGCAGGATTTTATTTTTGTGCGTTCCGATCGGAAAATGGTCAGGATTGATTTTGGGGAAATACTTTACATCGAGAGTTTGAGCGATTATATTAAAATTTTCATGAATGATAAGATGGTGGTTACCCGTGAAACCATTTCGAGTATTGAGGCAAGGCTTCCCCGCCAGGATTTCATCAGGGTTCACCGGTCGTTCATTATTTCAAAGGCTCACATCATTTCTTTTACCAACGAATTTATGGAGGTGGGCGACGAAGAAATTCCCATCAGCCGAAGCTATAAACAGGAAGTGCTTGAGCGCCTGGGGAATTAAGCTATCCAACTGTATCACACTACTGATGAGTTGCGATCTGTTTTTTTTACAATAATTAGCTTGTCAATAAACACACCCATCAACGCTCATCCTTCTGACTCTGAAGAAGAGAACCAGCCAACGCAATGCCGGCGAGGGACATCCTCTTCAAAGCCTGTCCCGATTTTTTAGTCTTTTATTGCCATGATTTATTTTAGATATCGAAACTTAAATAATTAGCTTAAAACATACAAAGTATTATATCACTCAAATTAAAAATGTCAGGTAAAATTTCTAAATTTTGATCAAATACAAGTCACTAAAACTTTTGATTTTTCTCATTGATTTAAAATAATTTAGAAATTTTGCAAAAGTATCTTTCAACTCATTTTATGCCATTTTTTGGCATAAAATGAGTTGAAAGATACTAACACGAATCGTTCATGTTTTTTTGATTTCATCCAAAAAGCATAAAGTGTGTTTTCTTTGCGCCTCTCCCGCCTTGGCGGTCAGTTTATTTAATTTTACCGCAAAGTCGCAAAGCCGCCAGGAAATACAAAGATTTATCCTGAATATATGTGGCCGCCATAACTTAATTTCGATAATGATAACTTTCCTTGTTGTTTTTCATGTTGTTTTCTATCCAAAAACAAAATACGATTGTTAATAAAAAATCGCTGACCTTTCGGGAGGTTTGAGGGGTTGCGATGGCAAATTTCTAACTGCGCGGACTTTATGGATTGACACTAAATATTGGCTTTAAATTAATCCGGATTTCATCAATTCATCTTTCATTTCTAATTGTAGAGCTTTAGCTTTCTGCCTTGCAGCCTCGGCAAAATCTTCACCCTGAGAAGCATAAATAATCCCCCGTGAAGAATTTACCAGCAACCCGCAATTTTCGTTCATCCCGTGTTTGCAAACTTCCTGTAAACTTCCACCCTGTGCTCCAACCCCCGGAACAAGCAGGAAATGATCAGGAATGATTTTACGGATATCGGCTAGCATCTCGGCTTTGGTTGCACCCACCACGTACATCATATTTTCTGGGCTGCCCCATTGTGCAGCGGTTTTAATCACTTTTTCAAAAAGCTTTTCACCAGAATCAAGATGCTGTGTTTGGAAATCGAAAGCACCCTGGTTTGAAGTCAGTGCCAGCAGGATTACCCATTTATTGTTGAATTTTAAAAACGGTTTCACCGAATCGCTGCCCATGTAGGGTGCTACAGTGATGGCATCAAAGTCCAGCCCTTTGGGTTGCGCAGCCAGGAAGGCTTTGGCGTAACGCTCGGATGTATTTCCAATGTCGCCACGCTTGGCATCAGCAATGGTGAAAACAGAATCACGCAATTTGTTTAAGTAACGGATGGTTTTTTCCAGACTTTCCCAGCCTGCCTTTCCCTGGCTTTCATAAAAAGCTGTATTGGGTTTGTAGGCAACGGCAAATTCGTGGGTGGCATCAATGATTTGTTTGTTGAATTCAAAAACCGGGTCTTCGGAATTTTTCAGATGTTCAGGTATTTTTTCAGGATCGGAATCCAGGCCAATACAAAGGAAAGATTGCTTTTTTCTGATTAAGGCTTCTATTTCACTTTTGGTCATATTATCAATAATTTGGTGTAAAATTACAATTACAATTCGAAAATTTTTGAGAAATAATAAACACCGACTGAACTTATTTGCAAAATGAATGTTTAACTATTCAAATAAAACATTAAACAATACTAATTATGGTAATCAACGTTCAGCGGATAAAAAGAAAGGTGTCAAACAAAAACACCGGTTTCAATCCCCCTTTGAGGGAGTGGATCATTAGATTGTTCTCCAACAGCGGCAGAAAAAAAGCTTCATTCAGGAAGTCGCTCAGGCCTGCACTAATTATGTACTAAAAAAACTTAAAGCAGATTAGAAGATCATGAAGGATAAAAATATAATAATAGTTGGAGCCAGTTCGGGCATTGGGTTTGGACTGGCTAAATCACTCTCCGGAGAAAATACAATTTTTGCCTATTCAAGAAACAGGGGTGATTTAAATCAATTGTCAAATGTACATTTTAGAAGTCTGGATATTACTGATGACGAGGCAAGAATTGAAATCTTACCGGATGTAGTGGATGGACTGGTTTATTGCCCCGGAACCATCAATCTTAAACCTTTCAGAAGAATAACTGAGGATGATTTTATTGAGGATTTTAAAACTAATGTAACAGGTGCTGTAAAAATAATTCAGCAGGCTTACCCGAAATTAAGAAAGTCACAGTTTGCTTCCATAGTTTTGTTTAGCACGGTTGCTGTGCAAACCGGGATGAATTTTCACAGCAGTATTGCAGTATCCAAAGGAGCCATAGAAGGTTTGGTAAGATCGTTGGCTGCTGAGTTTGCTCCCAGAGTCAGGGTAAATGCTGTTGCACCTTCACTCACAAATACTCCACTTGCGGCTTCGCTCTTATCTACGGATGCTAGGCGGGAAAATTCCTCAAAAATGCATCCATTGCAGCGCATTGGAAAAATAGATGATCAGGTGAAAGCCGTTGAATTTCTTTTAAGCGAAAATTCATCCTGGATCTCCGGCCACATCCTACCGGTTGATGGGGGAATGTCGGCAATAAAAATGTAATATCCGCTTCTAATCCACATATCTCAGGCTCGCAGCTTTAAAATGTTGCGGGCCTTTTTTATTTGGAACTACAGCAAATTTTGTGGAAGATCTTAC
>CAYNDN010000566.1:0-3549 GCA_964395075.1 uncultured Lentimicrobiaceae bacterium
ACCATTTCCCATTTCTATACTGGCAGGTTGAACATTAAAGACGATAAAACCGACGAGCGCGCCGGTTAAAATCAATGAAAGAACAGCGA
This sequence comes from uncultured Lentimicrobiaceae bacterium, assembly GCA_964395075.1. Classification (GTDB taxonomy): domain Bacteria; phylum Bacteroidota; class Bacteroidia; order Bacteroidales; family 4484-276; genus SABY01. Next base: position 90 of record CAYNDN010000566.1, read on the forward strand.
GAGCAAAAAATCCGAAACTCCAAAACCATAAACCGAAAATAAATGATGAGATAATACCAATACCACCGGCAAGACTGTCCATTCCGTGGATAAGGTTAAAAGCATTAGTAAGTAACAATACTGTCAATACGGAAATTAAGAAACCTGCTTCCCAAGAAATTTCATGGACACCGAATAAACCCTGAAAATTTGAAATGACTAAATCTCCCCCAATGACAAGAAGGAATGCCGCAAATGTCTGAATGACCGGTTTTTTCAGGGAAGAAGACAAAATCGAAAACTCGCCACCGGTGTCTATCAAAAAAATCAGGAAAAGCCCGGAAACAAGATACGGATAGGATATCAAATAGATCGAATATCCCCAAGCAGCATAAGAAACTACGATAGTAAATATAATCCCCAAACCGCCAAATGCCGGGATGAAGCGATCTAAATTACCGCTCTTTTTTTTACCGGATTGGAACAGATTATTTATAGAAGCAGCTTTCAATAATACCGGCATCGACAAATAGCTGATGCCAATAGCAGTCAGCAATGCCAAAATTACGATCCCATGTTCATTCACTATCATACTAAAACCCCACTGTCTGTCACTCTCAAATAAAGTTCAAGTTCTTATATCTGAATCACACCAAGTTGCCAACATAGATTTTGATCACATGATGCAATTATTCTATCTCCTCAATTACATAGATTACATAATAAATTTCATAATTGAAAACACTTAGGTGAAAATAAGACTAAAATAAAGATATGTTGAAATTAAATATTCTTAACAAATAACGATTTTTTTTTGTAATCTGATATCGTTGTGCTTTCGCAGCACACCGCCACTCAAGACTTGTTTAGCCGAAGTATCTGCAAAGACCGGGCTCTGTAGCGCAAACGATAAAGAAAATAATAGTTCCCACTAAGACACGAAAACAAAAAGGAACAGACATGGTATTTCTTGCCACAACCTACATCCAATCAAATGCGAATTTTTCAGCAAAGATTAAAATCTCTGTCCCGTCAAGAAATATCATGTCTATAGAAGTTGAAAACTCCCGGTCCTTCGGAGGGGTGGGGCAATGGCTGAACACTACTTATGTTCAGTTCATAAAAAGATGAAAAAGCCCGACAATGCAAATAAAATTGCTACCAGATAGAAACTCAAAACGACCGTTTTTTCTCTGAAACCCAGTTTTACAAGGCGGTGGGAAATATGGTCCCTACCCCCTTCAAATATGGATTTATGATTTTTCATTCTTGAAACAGTAACATATAACGTATCAAAAACCGGGACGAGGAGAATCAGGATGGGTAGTATCAGCGAATCAATTATACTCCGGCTTATTAAATCATTATGAATAACGAGTCCCCCCGCTGCAATACAGTAACCGAGAAACAAACTGCCGGAGTCACCCATAAAAATTTTAGCAGGCTTGAAATTGAAAATGAGAAATCCTGCAGAAGCACCACTCACTGCCAAAAACAGATAAACCAGTGTAATTTCATGGATATGTATGGCATATAACGCAAAAACAATTGCTACTATACATGAAATTCCCGCAGCCAACCCATCCATATTGTCAAGTAAATTTATGGAATTTGTAATTCCGATAACCCAGACAAACGTGAGTGGAACACAGAACCATACAGGCCACCCGGGAAGAATAAGAAGGTCTCCATAAATTAAAATGGAAGCGGCTATTGCCTGGAAAAATAATTTCGAGAACGGTGAAATACCGGATAAATCGTCATATAAGCCGGTTACAAACATTATCGTTGCCCCGCTCAAAATCCACCAGTTCAGTGTACTTACACCGGAAACAAATAAAGGGAAAACGGATACTGCCAAAAAAATAGCAATTCCTCCCATCAGTGCCGTCGGTTTTGTGTGCCATCTGTCATCTTTTGGGTATGAGATCCATCCGAATCTTTCAGCCAAATGAATAATCAGCCGGGTTAAACCGGCAGAAACACACAGAACGGAAAAAAAGATGATAAATCCCCTGATCAAAATGTGAATATATTAAATTCAAACATACATGCCGTTTGCCCGTCTTTTGTCTTTTTTAACAAAAAATGAAATCACACTATTCAGAATTTGATTCATGGAGTAACTTGGCTCATAACCGATGGCTCTTTTTACTTTGGTCAAATCGGGAGTCCTTCTTTCCATATCCTCAAAACCTTTTCCTGAACGGCTGCCAGTTAGTTTTATAACCCTATGTGCAAGATCGTTAATCGTAATCTCATTATAATTGCCAACATTAAAGATTTCACCTTCGAGGCCCGGTTTTTCCATCAGTTTTCTGCAGGCAAATACGGTATCCGACACATGGGTAAAACTTCGTGACTGTTGTCCGCTTCCATGTACCTCAATGGGTTTATTCTGCAATGCATTTTGGACAAAACGCGGAATCACCATCCCGTACCGGCCGGTTTGCCTGGGACCTACCGTATTAAAAAATCGGGTTATAATCACAGGTAAATTGTATTGATCAAAATAGGCAAGAGCCAAAAATTCATCCATTGCCTTGGAACAGGCGTAAGCCCATCTCCTTTTGCTTGACGCCCCAAGCATCCAGTCACTTTTTTCGTCAAGCAATTTACTGTTATCGCCATTTAATATTTTGCCATAAACTTCAGAAGTTGATGCGATTAAAACTTTCTTGTTGTACAAATTTGCCAACTGTAAAACATGTTCTGTTCCCTGCATGTTGGTAGTGAGTGTTTCCACAGGCTTTTCCATGATCAACTTAACCCCAACAGCAGCTGCAAGATGAAATATCTGGTCACATTCGGCCACCAGTTTCTCAAGCGTTTGATAATCCATCACACTTGCAATGGTGGTTCTTAACCTTTTATTGCCGATCAGATGTTGAATATTTGACAGATCTCCGGTTGAAAGATTGTCTATAATATGAACTTCATGCCCGTCATTAATTAACGAATCGGTTAAATGGCTCCCTATAAACCCTGCTCCACCAGTTACCAGATATTTCATTTATGGCTTCATCATTTAGTTAATCGGTATCTGAATGCTCAAAAGCTATGACTGTATTTGTTACAAATCAACATGTTTATTTGTCTCCACTTCAGGTACAACCTGCAATAAATCGATTTTATTTGCAAATTAATATTCTCATTTATTCGAAAGTAAATGTTGATATAGCTCAAATGTTTGCGATATGATATCATTCAATGAGAAATGCTTTTCAACGAGTTTTCGTCCGTTTTTCCCCATGTTTTTCCTGGTTTTCCTGTCTTCAAGAAGCTTTTGAATAGCGTCGGCAAGTTGATGATAATTTTTGGGCTCAACCAGCAGTCCGTTAAAACCGTCAATTATAACATCCCGGCAACCGGGAACATTCGTTGTAACAGCGGGGCGGCCACTTGCCGAGGCTTCTATTAACGTTTTTGATAATCCTTCACGATAAGAAGGCAGGCATACGATATGAGCCTGCCTGTAAAT
>CAYNDN010000567.1:0-672 GCA_964395075.1 uncultured Lentimicrobiaceae bacterium
CGGGATTTCTGCAGCCGCCGCAGGTACCATTATGTTGATAGCCCGTGTTTGGGATATGGTGAGCGACCCATTGATGGGCGTTATTGCTGACCGGACAAACACCCGGTGGGGAAAGTTCAGGCCGTACATTTTATGGATGGCACTGCCATATAGTGTGCTGGCCGTGCTCACATTCACCACCCCTGATTTTGGCACCACCGGAAAAGTGATTTACGCCGGCGTAACCTATCTGCTTTTAATGTCTGTTTTTACAGCCATCAATTTGCCCTATTCATCACTGGGTGCTGTTATGACCTCCGATTCCTACGAAAGGGCAGGACTCAATTCGTACAGGTTTATTTTCGCTTTTGTCGGGCAATTTATTGTTACCGGCACAGCCTTGTATCTGGCCAATTATTTCGGTGGTGGTGATAGCGCAAAAGGTTATCAATATACACTTATGCTTTTTGCAACCGTGAGTTTCATTCTGTTCATGATCACGTTTAAATCAACCAGGGAGCGCGTGAAGCCACCAAAAGATCAGCAACAAAACCTGAAGGAAGACATTAAGAATCTTTTTAAAAACAGACCCTGGGTTATCTCGGCCCCAGGACAGCTCCGAGATGTGAATGAGCCCGTCCACGCCGCCGAGATCGACGAACGCCCCAAAGTCGCACAAATTGCTGACGTATC
>CAYNDN010000567.1:682-3529 GCA_964395075.1 uncultured Lentimicrobiaceae bacterium
AAAACAGACCCTGGGTTATCTTGTTTTTTGTCGGGATAGTCTCGTTTGTCATGTTTGCAATGCAAAACCTTTCCATCGCCTATTATTTCAAATACTACATCAGCGATGAAGAAGGTGTGCAATTATTTAATGTGATCGGTACAGTGGCCCTGATTTTGGGGATACCCCTTTCGAAGCCGCTTTCACAGCGGTTTGGTAAAAGAAATGTGTATCTGACAAGCTCCCTGCTGTCTGGTACTTTTTTTATTCTGCTCTATTTGCCCGGAAACGAAAATATCTATACTATTTATGCCCTCAATATTCTGGCTAAATTCACTTATGCACCCGCCGTTCCATTGCTATGGACTATGCTTGCCGATACAGCAGATTATTCAGAATGGAAGTACAACAGGCGTTCCACCGGACTGGTATTTTCGGCTGCCACTTTTGCGCAAAAGGCAGGGTGGGGGATAGGCGGTGCTTTGGCAGGATGGATTCTGGCCTTGTACAAATTTGTTCCCAATATGGCGCAATCCGATACTTCCATCACCGGGATCAAGCTGATGGTTTCAGTTTTCCCGGGTGTACTTTACATGTCGTGCGCCATCCTGCTTTACTTCTATGCCATCGATCACAAAACCGTGCTGGCCATGGAACAGGAATTAGCATCGCGCAGACAGGATGAATCTAAATAAATGAACAGGTTTAAAACAGCAAAAATGTTTTTTTTATCTAATAACTTAAATTTAAAAATTATGAAAAAACTATTAACAGCATTATTAATGATTTTTGCCTTTTCCAGCGCATTCCCGCAGATTGCCGGAACCTGGAAAGTTGCTTCCCAACCCGGTTCCTTGGGCGTTGGGCCTACTCAGGGTGACATCAGTTGGTGGTCAATCGATGCCGCTGGCATTATCGAAAGAGACTGCTTTTTTGATGACAGATTTATTTTTGACGAAAACGGCAGTTTTCAGAATGTGATGGATGACTGGACGTGGGTTGAAGCCTGGCAGGGAGTTCCTGCTGATCAATGCAACGTGCCTGTTTATCCCCATGACGGTTCAAATGCAGCTACCTGGACTTATGACGAAGGCGCAGCAACAATTACGCTTGATGGCGTTGGCGCACATCTTGGACTTCCCAAAGTAGTGAATGGGTTTGAGCTTACTGACCCTTCACAAGCCCCGGAATCCATCACTTACATTGTAACTGAAATTAGTGCTACCTCACTGACCATTGACATTTCAATTGGAACAGGATGGTGGCGTTATATTCTTGAAAAAGAAGCAGCCTCTGGTGAAGATGCCAGTTTAAGTGACTTACAGGTTGACGGAGAAACCATTGATGGCTTCGCCCCGGGTATATTAAACTATACTTATGGTGTTCCTGAAGGAACTTCCGATGTACCACAAATAACGACAGCCACTCCAACAGACCCCGATGTTACAGGTGTGGAGATTACGCAGGCAACTGAAATTCCCGGTGATGCTACTGTAGAAGTTACTTCCGCCAATGGAAATGTAACCCTTACCTACACTGTATCTTATGCTTTTATTACTGAATTATATCTTCCTGTTACCTTTGAGGAAAACATCGATTATGGATTGCTTGACTTTGGTGGCAATGTGTCGGAGATAGTTGTTGACCCTACCGACCCATCCAACATGGTGGCAAAATCAATTAAAACTGTTGAGGCTGCAACATGGGCCGGAACAACTATGGGTGGAACTGTTGGCTTTGCTGAGCCTGTGCCATTTGCTGAGGGTTCAACCACAATGACTGTAAGGGTCTGGTCACCCGACGCTAACACGCCAATACGTTTGAAAATAGAAGATTACAATGATGTAACCCACACTGTTGAAACCGAAACCAATACCACTGTGGCTGCCGACTGGGAAACCATCATTTTCGACTTTGCCAATGAAGCTCCGGGTACTGAACCAATCCATTACGACTGGTATTACAACAAAGCTTCCATTTTCTTTAATTTTGGTACTGAAGGTGCCACAGCCGGCGAAAAAACCTATTACTGGGACGATGTGGAGTTTATAGGTGGCGGTGTTGAACCTAAGCCCTATCTGGCACTTGACGTTCAGGATAATTTTGAAGATGACGGCTGGGGAACAATCACTACCTGGCAATTCCAGGACCCTGATCTGGAGGATATCACCATCATTGAAGACCCCACAGAACCAGGAAATCATATTTTGGATTACGTGCGTTCCGGTTCTTTTGAGTGGACAAATGCCCAGTTTATCCTCGATCACACGATGGACTTGACCGAAAGGCATATTTTTGAAGTACGCGCTTATTTCCCTTCCTCAAACGATTATAGCGGCGATCTTACACCCACACTGGCTCTAAAACTGCAAAATAGCCTGCTTGGTGGCAATGCCTGGATGACCCAGACCGAAGTGAAGCTTACTGTGGATACGTTTGATGAATGGCTGACACTGGAATTCGATTTCAGCGCAGTTTCTGACAGCGTTAACTACGATCAGGTGGTTGTTCAGTTTGGTGGTGAAGGACACTTTGTGCCCGGACAGTTCCACCTTGATGATCTTATGTTGCTCGAAGTCCCGAATTCGATAGATGAAACAGCAGTCGCTGAATTGATTATTTATCCGAATCCTGCCTCTGATGTGCTGCGTATTTCAGAATCTGAAAACTTTTTGCAGCTCGAATTGTATAACATTACCGGTCAGCGTGTAATGCGACTGGATAAGGTGCCCGTTCAAATACAGGTCGGTCATTTGCCTGAAGGTGTTTATACTATTAAAGCCACAAGCACTTCTGGTGAGCAAATCACTTCAAAATTAATAATACAGTAATAAATTATCACCCGGCCGGAAAGTACATTTCGGGCCG
>CAYNDN010000568.1:0-3527 GCA_964395075.1 uncultured Lentimicrobiaceae bacterium
AGAGCTCACCAGTCTGGTCCGCTTCATGTCACTGGCCTTTATTGTCAATTCTTTTGGCAATGTCCTGCGCGCCAGACTGCGGCGGGAGATGAACTTTAAAATCATGTCCCTTGCCAGCATTCTATCAGCATTTATCAGCGGAGCGGTGGCCGTGTATATGGCCTGGGCTGGGTATGGTGTCTGGAGTCTGGCCGTGCAGAGCGTTGCGAACCAGTTTCTTAACAATATCCTCCTCTATTTTTTTGCGCCAATGCGCCTCCATTTCAAGTTTGATCTGCAGGCACTTAAGGAATTATGGGGGTTCAGCTCACGTATGTTTGTATCGGGTTTGATTGATACACTCTTTTTCAATCTAGATTCATTGATCATAGGTAAAGTATTGAATATTTCTACCTTGGGATTTTACTACCGGGCAAAATCGTTAGAGAGCTTTACTATGCGCTATACGGCTGTAACCGTTGCCGGTGTCTTATTGCCTGGTTTGAGCTCACTGCAAAATGACCCACAGCGACTTAAGCGTGCTGTTATAAAAGTCTTTCACCTGCTGTCCATAATTTCATTTCTGGGATGTGGCTTGTTGCTTGTGAGCAGCAGGGAGATAATTATCCTTCTTTTCTCAGAAAAATGGGAACCTTCGGTCATTATGTTTCAGATACTTATTGCCGGGGCATTTGCTTCGCAGATATTCAGTGTTTTTTACAATACACTGCTGAGCACAGGCAACGCTGAGTTATATCTTAAAATAAATATGGTTAGCAAGTTTCTAATGTTTATCAATTTCGGAACACTCATAATCTATGATATTTTTTGGTATTTGATATTATTTTCAACAATCAGAATATTTACATTGTGTTTGGGAATGTATCATGTTTCTCAAGTGCTCGAATGTAAGTCCTATTTTTATAGGAATACGCTGATGTATAGTCTTATGTATGCGCTGTCGGTTGGGATATTATTCATGATAAAATATGTATATCCAATAAGTGATCTTTTCCTGGGATTTGCGATATCCTCTATTTCTTACACTACAGTGTTTTTTGTTTTAATCTATTTGAGTAAAACTGAAGGATTTGGCATTATGGCTGCTGAAATTATTCAACCTTTCTTAAAGAAAATTAAGGGAAAATGATAGATATTGTCCCCCACAATGAATGTGTTGGCTGTCACTCCTGCGAAGCAGCTTGCGAAGCTGGTGCCATTCGTCTTCAAGCAGATAGAGAAGGTTTTTTGTTTCCTGCGGTGTTGAGTGAAATATGTACGAACTGCAAAGCCTGTTTGAGGGTGTGCTCCGCTTTGAACGAGCAACACTTTCATAGATTAAATGAGCCTGAAGTTTTTGCATCGTGGAGTAAAAACGAGGCCACTAGGTTTGAGAGTTCGTCAGGTGGCCTATTTACAGAATTGGCTCACAATGTATTCACGAAACAAGGGAGCGTGTATGGGGCTTCTTTTGATGCAAACTTAAACCTCAGGCACTACAAAGTCGACAACGAAGATGGTTTATTACCTCTTAAAGGTTCTAAATATATCCAAAGCAATCTGACAGGAGTCTGGGGTGATTTAAAAAAACTGCTCAAAAAAGAACATGATATCCTTTTTGTGGGGACTCCTTGTCAAGTTGCAGGTTTGAATACATTTCTACACCGTGATTATACCAATCTTATAACCTGCGATGTCATATGCCACGGTGTTGGGTCCCCAGGAATATTTAAGAAGTACCTTAAGGAGCTGGAGAGTCAGCGACATTCAAAAGTGTCTGCTTTTAATTTTCGAGCAAAACACTATGGCTGGAAAGGATATCATTTTGATATTCAATTCGCTAACGGAGATACAATTATTGAACCATTTGCCCAAAACCCTTTCATGAAAGGTTTTTTGGCCGATATATATTTGCGGCCAAGCTGTTATAATTGCAAATATTCAAGAATACCTCGGGTTGCTGACATTACTCTTGGCGATTTTTGGGGTATCTGGAATAAGAAGCCACATTGGGATGATGACAGGGGGCTGACAGCTTTACTTATTAATAGTAAAAAGGGATTAGCTTTTATATCCGAACTGAAGAAAATAGAGTTAAAACGGGCCAAGTTGGATTGGGTCATTGACGGTAATCCGTCTTTGGTTGGATCAGCAAAACCGCATCCTAAGAGAGAAAAGTTCTTTAAGCTTTATGCCAATGGAAGACCATTCGAAGCTATCGTGAAAAAGATATTACCGCCAACCAGCTATTTGCAGAAGGTAGTCTGGAGCCTACGCAGAAGGTTAAAAAAATTATATGGTCAATAAACCAAATCGTCCTTGTATCGTATTAGCGGGGACCGGAAGTTTACTTAACTATGGGTGTGAAGCTATAGTGCAAGGCACATATAATATGCTCCAGCACCATTGGCCGGAATGCGAACTTGTTGTTGCCTCTGATAATGAAGTGTACGACCAGAAACTCTTTGATGGCCGTAAAAACATCCGCTTCATTCCTGCAAAAAAACGATTCACCCCTTATCGGATAGCTAAAGGTGTTATCAGACGTTTAGGTATTGGGAGTGGATCTCCAGTTCGGCTGGACCACAAAATAATCGACACCTGCGATATTTTTTTATCAGCAGGAGGAGATAATTTTGCTCAAGCACCCGATGGTACTTTGTACTATATCCTGCAAGATCTTATGAAAATGGGAGACAGAGTACACAAAAAAAATAAATTTTACACACTCTGGGGGGCGTCTGTAGGCCCTTTTAACAAAACAAATGAAGCAATAATTGCTAGACATCTTGGCAAAGCAGATTGTCTTTTCCCTAGAGAACTCATTTCGTATAATTATTTAAAAAAATTAGGTTTTGATGAAACAAAAGTCAGCTTAATAGCCGACCCGGCCTTCTGGATGGAGCCTGAGCCTTTTAGCTCACAACCAATAAAAAAAGCGAAGAGCGATTTTGTCATAGGTTTGAATATCAGCCCACTGGCAACCTATCACTCTTTTGACGGCAAGGAGGGAACGGCAAAGATTTTCTTTGCCTTCGATTTTCTGCTTCGCCATATCCCCAATGCAAGATTTCTTTGTATACCTCACGTGATGATCGATCAAGGCGGACCTCAGGATGATTTTACCTTTATGCAGGAGTATGCCCGGGAATCCGAATTTACAAAACGGATAGAGGTCCTGGATTTCGGCCTCGGGGCTCGAAAAACTAAGGCTGTGATTTCGAGATGCGATATGCTCATTGCGGCGAGGATGCATTGTTGTGTTGCAGGTATTTCATCATCAACTCCAACTTTGTTTCTGACCTACTCCCAAAAGGGCGAGGGAATGGTGGAATATGCTTATGGCGATTTGAAACCATCCCTTCCAATACGAGAAATTACTGGGAAAAACCTGCTTAACAGAGTGGAAATGTTGAAAAACTCACTGGATATTTACAAAAATCATCTGAAAAACCAGCAGAGCAGATTTAAAAGTGATGCAGCATTAGCTGTAAAACAGTTGCAAAAAAAATTTTTAGCTCAATGAAATTATTGCTAATAACATCAGG
>CAYNDN010000569.1:0-3525 GCA_964395075.1 uncultured Lentimicrobiaceae bacterium
TCGAAGTATATGGTGATGCGCTGGGGCGGAAGGCAACTTTTGAGTCGGTGGTTTCCATTCGTGATGAAGAGGCCACAAAAAGGGCTGTAACAATCAGCAATAATGCGCAGTGGTTTGAGGATCATTCGCCAACGCATCCGGAATACAAAAAAGAAAATGTAAAAGGTGTTTCTGCAAGGGGCATTAATGTTGTGATCGAATCGGGTGATTGTTCCCCTTCAACCCCAATTGGAATAAACCTGCCCAATGCCGACTGGATCAGGGCTAAGCATGGGTCAAAATCAGTAACCATCAATAATATTATGGCAGCATACAATGAAGCCGCCAAAGAATCAGGAGCTATCGAGGAATTTGCATGGTCGGATAAAGATGTTCAACTTTCAAAAGAATATGGTCATCTGGCCTCAACGCTTCATGTTGATCTGCATGAGATCGTGGGCCATGGTTCCGGCAAAATAGCTCCGGGTGTTGGTAATCCGGGTGACACCTTAAAAAATTATGCATCCACAATTGAAGAAGCAAGGGCCGATTTGTTTGCACTTTATTATGCCATCGACGAGAAGTTGATAGAACTCGGGTTGATGCCATCGAAAGAAGTTGGATATGCTGAATATAACGGTTGCATCAGAGGTGGTTTGCTAACCCAGCTTGTTCGGGTTGAAAAAGGTAAGAATATTGAAGAATCTCACATGAGAAACCGTCAACTCATTGCCAAATGGGCTTATCAAAAAGGCAAGGATGAAAAGGTGATTGAAAAGAAGACAAGGAACAACAAAACCTACTTTGTGGTGAATGATCATGCTCGTTTGCGGGAAATTTTTGGTGAGCAATTAAAGGAGATACAGCGCATAAAATCGGAAGGTGATTATGAAGCAGCCCGAAATCTGGTTGAAAATTACGGTGTTAAAGTTGACCGGGATATCCATGAAGAAGTGTTGGCTCGATGGGAAAAGTTGAATATAGCACCGTTTGCCGGATTTCTCAATCCCAGGCTTGTTCCGGTTTTTGTTGATGACCAACTGAAGGATGTACGCATTGAGTACCCGGATAATTTCCTGGAGCAGATGATAGAATACGGCGAAAAATATGCATTTCTGGATTATACCCTGAATGTTTAGCTCAAGTTATTGAGATCAGCCGGATTAACAGGTTACACCAGCGGTTCAAAAAAAAATATCATAAATTCGCCCCATGTTTGAATACAGCGCAGTACAGGCATTAATCATACTCATTGCCCTGATTTTTCTCGGTATGTTCCTTCGTCAGTGGGGAATTTTAAAAGAAAGCGATGGCCTCACCCTTAGCAATATCATTATCAACGTATCCATTCCTGCATTGATAATTTCTGCACTTTCCACTCAGAAATTTGAAGCCGAAAAACTGTTGCTTGCTCTTGTTATGGTGGTTTCACAAATATCCTGCGCCCTCATTGCATGGGGAATCAGTTGGTTGCTAAAGCTATCCAGGCCCCGTAAGGGAGCACTGATATTGGCAAGCACATTTACCAGCTCGGCATTTTTAGGTTATGCTGTTGTTAAAGAAGCTTTTCACAACAATGCTGAAGCCCTTGCCGATGCTGCAATTGTGAGTGAGCTGGGTGTTGCAACATTGCTGTTTACTTTAGGTATTTTTATTGCCATGTATTTTGGCAACTCAGGCCAAGAGCCGTTAAAAGTAAAATTGAAGGAAATGTCCAGGTTTTTTTATTCCCCGATTTTTATTGCGCTTATCATCGGCATTGCCATGTCGTTTATCGAGCTGCCACGACAAAATATTCTGGTGTCAGGGATTTACAAAATGCTTGGGCTAATTTCAAATGCCAACACATTTATGGTGGCAGTTACCATTGGCGTTATGCTCCATTTCAGGGATTTGCGAAAGGTGTGGTGGATTGTTGCCGTTGCCGTGTTAATCAAGCTGATCATCCAGCCTTTGCTGTCGCATGTGCAGGCCGGGATGTTCGGTTTTCCGGATATCTGGCGCCAAATAGTAGTACTCGAAGCAGCTATGCCAACAGCAGCCATGACGGCTGTTTTTGCAAAGCGTTATGGTTGCGATGCCGAATTAACCTCCATCCTGATTTTTGCCACTTTTATTTCCTCCTGTATTACAATGGTCATGATGGTGTTATTGATTTAACAATATTCTGGTAATTAACTACCTAAATCCGGCTGCTATCCCTTTGGTCATTGACTCTCCTTTGCAAAATTTGTTGTTTACCTTTATTTGGTAGTTTTAAATGTTGTTCTATCTTTGCACCCTCAAAAAATTAGGGTATTATCTAAGTTATTATTATTCAAAATTCTAACACAATGCAAAACAAAGGATTTATAAAATTTATTGCCATCCTGTTTGCTTTAGTATGTCTTTTCCACTTATCATTTACCTACATTACATCAAGGGTTGAAAACAAGGCGGATGAATATGCTCATAATGCAGAAACAGAGAGACTTGCCGGGATATTGGCTGATGGAGATGAAGTGCATGAACAGTTTCTTTATGACTCGATTGCGAAAGCACGTGAAAATTATTACCTCGATTCGATGTCGAATGAGGTTGTTTATAATATTGGTATCAGAAAATATACTTTTAAAGAAACCAGAGAACGCGAACTGAACCTTGGTCTTGACCTTAAAGGCGGGATGAACGTTACCCTCGAAGTTTCTGTTATTGATATTATTCGCGGATTATCCGGCAATAGCCAAAATCCTATCTTTAAACAGGCATTGCAGCTTGCACAGGAAAAACAAAGAAATAGCCAGGAAGATTTCGTTACACTTTTTGGTGAGGCAGTAAATGAAATAGATCCCAATTTTTCGCTTGGCTCCATTTTTATCAATGAATTTAAAGGGCAGATCGACTTTAACTCGACTAACGAAGATGTGTTGCGGGTGATTCGGGTAGAGACCGAAGCTGCCATCGACAGAACATTTAATATTTTGCGTACACGTATCGACCGCTTCGGTGTTACTCAGCCCAACATTCAAAAGCTGCAAACCACCGGGCGTATCCTTGTAGAACTCCCCGGTATTAAAGAGCCGGAGCGTGTTCGTAAACTTCTGCAGGGAACAGCGCAACTTCAATTCTGGGAAACATATAATTTTAGTGAGCTGAGTAATTTTTTCAATTCCGCAGATCAGGAGTTGATTGACATTTTGAAGGCTGAAAATATTTTGGGCGATTTTGAAGATTCCAGTCCCTCTGGCGAAGACCAGGATGATACCACTGAAGAACTCCTTGATGAAACCGATCCGGCGGATGAAGAAGCTTTACCACAAGAAAATGATACCACATCATTGGATTTGCTCGAACAACTTGAACAGGACAGCCTTTTACCAGATCAGGGCGCAAGCACTGAAGAACTGGCACGTACAAATCCGCTCTATGCCTATCTAAAACCAAACTATGCCCGCGATCAGAACGGTAATCCGCAACCTGCCCAAAGTGCCACAGTTGGTTTTTCTGAGGTTAAAGATACCGCAATGGTTAACAATTTATTGCGAAGAGTTAAAAACATTTTACCAC
>CAYNDN010000570.1:0-3504 GCA_964395075.1 uncultured Lentimicrobiaceae bacterium
ATCAACCAAATGATTGTATTCAGCTACGACGAAAGTGTTTACAAAGCTGAAGGCTCAGCCATCACTACGGATGATATTCAAGATATTTTCAGCCTGAAATACGATGATGAATCTGGCGAGGATGTTGAATTTATTGGTGCCATAAACGATGCCATGGATATGATAACTATTCATCCGGTTAATAACCTGGATGTAAATCAATACTATTATGTTGAGATGAAAGCTGAAATGGTGGGCGATATGGCAGGCAATGTAGTTGCAGAAGCAAAATACTCCCATTTTGAAACAGGCGAAGAAGTTGGCATTGGTGAACTTACTTTTGTTGATGTTTCCATCAATCCAAACCCTACAAGCGGAAACACACAAATTTCCATAGACTACGAAGGAAATAAATCTATCGAGGTTTATAATATTACCGGAAAACTCATCCTTCAAAATGCTACAGGCGATAATCAGTTTTTTGTTGATTTAAGTGATCAAATTTCGGGATTGTATTTGCTCAAAGTACAATTAGAAAACGGACGAACCATCACATCAAAAATTATTATAGAGTAAACCAACTTGAATTTATCCCGCAATCCATCGCTTAAATGGTGGATTACGGGATATTTTATTTATTGGCCAGACAACCCTGAGAAATGAAAAAACTAATTCCAATTCTCCTATTCACGATTGCATTTCAATTACTAAACCCAAAATTACAGGCACAAACAGTTTTGGTAAACGATAACCTCCCGGAGGATTTCACAACCATTAATGTTGAACATTTTTCTTCGGAGTTGAACGACCAGTATTTCTTTTTTGCCTTCATGTCCGCCTGGAATATTTTCCCGGGAACCACACCTTACCTGGTAATTACTGATAATTATGGAACTCCAGTTTATTTTAAAAGATTTGAAGGTGATGTGATGGATTTTAAAGTCCAGCCCAACGGATATCTATCTTATTACGAGAATGATGCCCGGGCACATTTTGTGATGGATCACAACTTTGAAGTTATTGAGCAGATAGAATACATGAATCACACCATCGACTTTCACGATTTTCATATCCTGGAAGATGGCACCTATCTGCTGCTGGGGTTGGAAATGCGACTCATAAATATAGATACCGTTGTGCCGGGCGGCCATGAAAACGTAACTGTTGGTAACACCCACATTCAAATCCAGGACACAGCCCAAAACGTTTTATTCCAGTGGTCGGGCTGGGATCATTTTGAAATTACCGATACATACGATGACCTGTTCAGCGAAAACTACATCGATGTTGCCCATACCAAAGCCTTGGAATTTGATGATGACGGCTGCCTGCTTATGAGCAACAGGAACATGTACGAAATCACAAAAATTGATACTGCCTCGGGTGAAATTATTTGGCGGCTCGGAGGCAAAAACAATCAGTTTACATACACCGGCCTTGATACGCTTGGATTTACCGGGCAGCATGATATTCGCAAAACACCTGGTGGCTTGTACCAGATTTTTGACAATGGCTGGCAAATGGAACCACCTTTCAGCTCTGCACTTCAGCTTGATTTGGATGAAGAAAATAAAATCGCCCATGTTGTAAAAAGATTGAGAAGTCAGCCGGATGATATCATGGGCTGGATTATGGGTAGCGCCCAAAAACATGAAGATGGGCGTGTTGTTGTTGGATGGGGAGATGGTAATCCCAACATCACGGAGTTTGACGCCAACGACAACAAAATTGTAGAATTCTCCTACGAAGCCGCCTCCTATCGCGCCTTTAAATTCGACTGGGAAACCACAGCCTTTGACTTTGATGACGAAATGCTTGAATTTGCAGATGTGCAACCAGGTGGCATTATCACAGATTCTATAATAATAACCAATAACCTGAGCTATGATATCGAGATCAACAACATTGTGAGCAGGACCGGGTTTTTTACTCCGGGTGAAAGCTTTCCGTTTACTATCGCTGCCGGCGAAAGCAGGGCAATCAATGTAGATTTTATAGGTGATTCAATAGGGTTTTATCAGGATTTGCTTACAATTTGTTCTGATCTGGACAACGATACCCTTACACGCCGAATTGCAAAACAAATACCTGCCACCGTAAATGTTACCGAAGATGCTTCAATAAATGAACACATTGTACAATTCCTAAAGGTTTACCCCAACCCGGCTTCAGGTAAAATGACCATTGAAAATTTCACAACAGAAAAAACCCATTACCTGGTCACAACCTTGCAGGGGGAAGTGCTGAAAAAGTTTTCTTCAGATGCAAAAAATTTGAGTATTGATTTGTCGGATTTACCAATGGGAATTTATATTTTGAAGGCTGAATATTCGGCTGGCTTGTTTACCCATACTAAAATTGTTAAACAATAGAAGCCCTTTTAATATTCAAAAATACCATAAGATGATTTAATGGTCAGTTTCTTTTGGCTGGCGCTTTCACAACGGCCGATCACCCGTGCATCTACATTAAAGCGTTTTGATATTTCAATGATCGATTGAGCTGTAAATTTGTCGGTATAAAATTCCATTCTATGACCCATATTAAAAACCTGGTACATCTCTTTCCAGTCAGTTCCAGATTGGTCATGAATCATTTTAAAAAGCGGGGGGATTTCAAAGAGGTTGTCTTTAATAACATGTAAATCATCAATAAAATGTAGAATTTTGGTTTGTGCTCCTCCGCTGCAATGCACCATACCATGAATCTTTTCACGATACTGTGCCAACACTTTTTTAACTATTGGCGCATAGGTTCTTGTGGGCGACAAAACCATTTTTCCGGCATCCACACCATCAACTTCAGTGGGCGAAGTGAGGCTCATACCTCCGGAATAAACCAAACCGGCCGGAACCACCGGATCGTAAGTTTCCGGATATTTTTCAGCTACCGATTTATTAAACACATCATGCCGTGCCGAAGTCAAACCATTGCTTCCCATACCACCATTGTACTCATTTTCGTAGATTGCCTGGCCAAATGATGCCAGCCCAACGATTACATCACCTGCTTTAATGTATGCATTATCAATTACTTCAGCTCTTTTCATTCGCGAAGCAACGGTACTATCTACGATAATGGTTCTCACCAAATCACCAACATCAGCTGTTTCTCCGCCAGTGCTATAAATCTCCACACCATGCTTTCGCATTTCTTCAAGGAACTCTTCGGTTCCGTTGATGATGGCTGAAATCACCTCACCTGTTATCAGGTTCTTGTTGCGGCCAATAGTTGACGAAAGCAGGATTTTTCCGGTAGCACCAACACACAGTAAATCATCCAGATTCATAACAATGGCATCCCGGGCAATACCTTTCCATACCGACAAATCTCCGGTTTCACGCCAGTAAGCATAAGCGAGAGAAGATTTTGTTCCGGCCCCGTCGGCATGCATAATAGTGCAATATTCCGGATTATCAGCCAGTAAATCAGGAATGATTTTACAAAAAGCTTTTGGAAACAAACCCTTGTCGATGTCTTTTATGGCATTGTGCACATCCTCTTTGGATGCAGATACTCCACGCT
>CAYNDN010000571.1:0-613 GCA_964395075.1 uncultured Lentimicrobiaceae bacterium
GAAATAACGATGATCGGCAACGTGGGAACACCAAGGACCAAGACCCCACGGGCCTGCTCAACGAGGGCTTCCGATACCGTGATTTAGAGACCGGAGCGTTCAACACCCGCGACCCCCTCGGCTTCGTGGACGGGCCCAACCTATATACCTACGTAAGGCAGAATCCTTGGACAAAGTTTGATCCGAAAGGATTATTACAAGTAGATGGAAATTCTGCACGGCTATTTGCGACGGGTGTTGCAGGAGGTTCAGCCATGTTAGTGGGAGTTGCTCCGAATTTGCCTCTTAAAGCGATTGGGGTATTAGGCTTGGCTGTTACAGTGCCGATGTTACTGGCATCTGACAGTAATCCTGCCAATCCTGAATTTGACAAAAATGGAAACGAGATTGACCCGAATACGGGAGAGCCCAAGCGCCCTCAAAAGATCAAAGTAGATAATCCTGACCCGTCTCAAAATATTGTAGCTGCTCAAGAGCAAGGTGAGAAGCAAGCTGGACAGAATAGCTCGCCTGAAAAATCTCAAAAAGAGGAGAAATCTGAAGCCCAAAAAAATCGAGAAAAATATCTTAAAAAAGGAGTTCCGCTAGAACATTTAGGACCAAGTGG
Organism: uncultured Lentimicrobiaceae bacterium; assembly: GCA_964395075.1. Classification (GTDB taxonomy): domain Bacteria; phylum Bacteroidota; class Bacteroidia; order Bacteroidales; family 4484-276; genus SABY01. The sequence goes on from CAYNDN010000571.1 coordinate 608, forward strand.
TAAACC
>CAYNDN010000571.1:623-3488 GCA_964395075.1 uncultured Lentimicrobiaceae bacterium
GACAAGGAAGCAGAAAATGCTGCACGTCAACATGGAAAACGTAAACCTATAAAACACAATCAAGATGAAGGACAGCCTCCTCACTACCATGGAATAGACGAAAATGGAATTAAACTCGAAGGGAAAGACAATATACATTTCCAGAAAAGGGGTGAAAAACCTAATCCTTCAAAAAATAAGCAGGATAATAAGAAAAGTTAATTACTTATGATTTACGTTATTTGCGAAGTTGTTTCTACCGAAAATGTTATTAGAGAAGGCAAAATTTTTTCAGGTTGTTGGATTAACACAGATGATACAATTATTGCAAACAATAGAGCAAGAAAACTTATTCAGAGCCAAGGATATGATGTTGTTGAGATTTTAGAAAGCTACCCTATAAAATCAACTGATTATGAAGAATCAACTGAAGGACTAGAATATTTTGAACAAGCATTAATAGATAGTGAAGTAATGGTTCTTTTTGTTTCAAAGGAGAATAAACATAGTCGCCCATAATTTTGTTGAGGTTCAGTGGAGGGGGGGAAGACTTATTCGTAAAACATTGCAAGGCATGGGGATGGGGTAATATTTAGGAGGTCGCTGGAAGGGAACAATCAAGGCCGAACCCGAGAGAGGAGGCGACAAGCCGAAACGAACGGAAGCGGGTTTTTGTCTTTCTAATGGGGAAGAAAACGACACGGATTAGCGAGTGAAACGAAGCAGTATTGGTTTCGTGGGGGGAAATTCAGCAATGTTAATCTTGATGTCTTGACAAAATGTCAACGGGAAATAGGGGTCAGCCGTGAATGGCACTAACTTAAGTTCATGCAACTACTGATGATCAGCAACTGACATGAACCGTCAGATCCCAAAACCTCCTTAAGTTAGCGCCATTCGGGTCAGCCGTCAAATCTTGACACGGAAAAAAGGGGGCAGGTAACGATATTGACAAACCTCCAGATTGATCTTTTACCGTTTTTTCCCAAATCAAGGCATTGACTTTTAAGAAGAATCCCCTTGATATGGAGTTGACTTCAACCGTTCTTTGACATGCTTTTTGCGGCAGTTATTGCCTGAAAAAGACCTGATTTTTGGGCAGGGTTGACGAGGACCCAACTGGTCTCCTCAACGAAAGCTTCCGATACCGTGATTTAGAGACCGGAGCGTTCATCACGAGAGATCCGGCGGGATTCGTGGACGGACCCAATCTATATACCTATGTTACCGCCAATCCGTGGACTTACTTTGATCCACAAGGGCTTTTTAAAGAATATTCTCAGAAAGTTGCGATTTCATATAGTGCTAAAACGCTAACTTCACCTGCAGGAGTGGCAACTGCAATTGCAGCTACCCCATACATTGTAGTTGGAGGTGTATGGGTTGCCTCAAGCTACGCGGCACAATATGCTGAACCGTCAAAACTGGGTAATGATGATGCTTCTTATCAGCAATATCTTAAGGATCGTCAAACAAAAGGCGATCTAAAAGCAAGACGTGATTATGAGGAGCGTAATGAGAAATCCATGTCGGGGATGGATAATGTTGATAAAAATCCCCCAAACAACACTTCTTCTCATAGTTTAATAGAAAACAATTCAGAAAATCAATTGTCATCATCAAACGATGCTGCAACAGATCCAACAGAATCGTCGAAAGAAACCAAAGAAAACCAACCACCAGTTACTGATGGATCAGGAATAAAACCTCCACGTTTACCACCTGTAGCAGAAGGAACAAATGAATATGAAAACGAGCATGGAAAAAATGAGCGTCACGGTGATGGCGGCAGAAAACTTAAAAAATCAGAGCAACAACTCAGGGAATTAGAAGGACAGCTTAAAAATGCCAAATCTAGGCGTGAAAAAAGGCAAATTGAAACTAAAATCAATAATATCAGAAAAACCGCAGAAAAAGCCAAAAAGGGTGAAGAGCATTCTACAAAAAATAAAAAATGATTATTTATGAAAGAACATATTATCTGGGACCCAAAAGTTTCAGTAGGACCATTTCATTTTAATGATAACATAGAGAATTACACAAAAATATATGAACTGACGGTCTCAACGTTACCTAAAAGTCATATAGAAATTCAATTTGGCATATTACAATATACATATGATTACTATATTCATGATATCCAAGTATTTGCTGATAGTAAAAAGCATATTACATGCATTTCATGTCATAAAACATGTTGCTATCGTAATGTTAACATTATTGGATTAACATCTGCTGAACTATTTCACTTGCTTGATCAAAAACCAGATGAAATAGGTAAACCCATTGAGATTGGAAATGAAAATCAAATACCTATTGAGTATTATAATTACGAAGCGCAAATTTGGATATCAGAATCAACTGGTATAATTAGGTCTATCTATTGCTCATCAGATTTTATTGATTAAAATAGATTACAGGTGACAGTTAATATTTCTTAACATTTTGTGAGTAGACATTACCAAAGAAATAGGGGTCAGGTGACGATCTTGACAGAAATCTCTGGCGTTAGCTCTTGATTATTGACAGACAATAAGAATGACTTTTTGCCGTAATATGCCAAATCTCGGAATTGACTTTTTGCTGAAGATCACCTTGATTTGAAGTTGATCTCACCTGTTCTTTGACATGCCTTTTGCTGCTGATTTTGCCTGTAAAATGCCCTGATTTTTTCCTATCAAGGACACTGCTTTTCGCGACAGCGATCTAATCTAAACAGCCCGGAGGGTGCTAACCGCAGAGCCTTGGGAAGGCAACGAACGAGTCAAAACCACCCCAAAAAACACTGATTTTTTGATGGGATTGACGAGGACCCTACGGGCCTCCTCAACGAGGGCTTCCGATACCGGTGTTTAGAGACCGGAACCTTCGTCACCCGAGACGGAC
>CAYNDN010000572.1:0-3475 GCA_964395075.1 uncultured Lentimicrobiaceae bacterium
TGCAGTTCTTTCAAGAATTTACTTAAACGCCATCTTTTTTACCTATTTGATTATGAATGAATTAATTTACGATGATCAGGCCGAAAAGAACAAAATTGCTATTTTTACTGAATCTTAATAAGAAACCGCAAAGCTTTATGTTTTATATTTGCATACTTAAATCATTAAATATTAACGAATATCAAAACTATTTTAACCATGCGAAAATTTACACTATTTCTAGTATTATTGTTCTCAGTAACATTAATTTACGCCCAGGCTGATCGACGTGTTCTGGTTGAAGAAGCAACCAATGCATCCTGCGGGCCATGCGCATCGCAAAATCCCGCTTTTGATGCTTTGTTGCAAGCAAATTCTGATATGGTTGCTGTTATTAAATACCACTCCTGGTGGCCCGGTATTGATCCCATGTACGACCATAATACGGATGATAATGCAGCAAGGATTGACTATTACAGCATCAACTCTGTGCCACGGGCGGTTGTTGATGGACAGTTTAACGGGCAGCCTTTGCAGGTTACTCAGTCGATGCTGAATAATTATGCTAACCAACCATCTCCATTTGAGGAAATCGATATTTATCATTACCTCTCACCTGACGAAGATTCCATTTATGTTTTTATGCGCATCCAGGCAGCCCAGGACATTTCTGAAAACTTTCTGCGCGGACATTGTGTAGTTGTTGAAAAATTGATCGACTTCAATTCTCCTCCGGGTTTTAACGGCGAAACGGATTTTTATGACGTGATGAAAAAAATGCTGCCAACAGCCTCGGGTACAGCGTTGAAATCAAATTGGGTGGATGGTGAATACAAAATTATTGCCCAAACCTGGGAACTCGAAAATGTTTATGATAATGATCAATTGTCTATCGTTGGCTTTGTACAAAATTCAAATACCAAAGACGTTCATCAATCCGGAATAAGCTCAGATGAACCTTTTGAACCACTTTTTGATGTGGACGGATCACCCGCAGGTATTACCAACCTTACATCAACAACCTGCCTCAGTGCTTTTGAACCTGAGGTAGCCATTGCCAATTTTGGAGCAGAAAATTTGACCTCAGCAGATATTTATTTCAGTGTGAATGGTGGTGAGGAACAAATGTTTAGCTGGACAGGAAATGTTGAATACCTGAAATTGAAAAGGGTGATGCTTCCTGAAATCGAATTTGACCTGATGGAGGAAAATCAGTTAAAAGTTTACTTTTCGAATGTGAACGGAACCGGAGATGAGTATCCGCTCAACGATACGCTTTATTTTAACTTCGACCGCTCCATTGTGGTTCAGGATGAAGTGAACCTGATGATCAAACTGGATGATAATCCTGAAGAAACCACATGGGAAGTTGTTAATCCGGCAGGCGAAGTTGTATTTTCAGGGGGACCTTATTCTACCCCTGGTGCCTTCATCAGCGAAACACTTGAATTTGATATGACCGATTGTTTGCTTTTCACCATTTATGATGCAGGTGGAAATGGCATTTCTCTTCCGGGATTTTTCAGTTTGTTTAAAGGTTCCACGCAAATTCTTACCGGAAGCGACTTTGGGGCTGAAGCAAGCCAGATGTTCCTCGGTGAGGTGTCGTTGGGTACCGAAGAATTATCCTGGGATAATCGCCTCAACATCTATCCAAACCCTGCACAAAATGCAGCAGTGGTATCATTTTTATTGATCGAACAAACTGATGTTGAAATAAAAATGTACAATCAACTGGGACAAAAGGTTAAAATAATTCAGGATGGTAGCCTGCCTACAGGCACACATAACCTGACCTTCAACACATCATCAATGCCTGAGGGTGTTTATTTCATGGAAGTTAAAACAGGCAACAATCGGGAGGTCAGGAAAATCTCGATAGCAAGATAAACAAAGAAATTTCCAAATTCAAGGTCCTGAAAAACAATAAGGCGCTGTTTTTCAGGACTTTTTTAATAATCAAATATGGATATATGTCGAGATTAAATTTCGAACCGTTCTAAATTAATTTTGCTTAACACTTTTTAAAAAAATTATATAAGTTTGTAAACTTATTAAAACAATTAAACTATTTCATAATTTACCAATTTAAATGTTATTACAATGAGAAACTTACTACTTACTATGCTAGCCATGTTTGTCATGGTTCAGTACGTTTCGGCACAGCAGGTTGATCGCGACCATGTTGTTGTTGAAGCCGCAACCGGATTCTGGTGACCATACTGCCCGGGAGCAGCATTAGGAGCTGACGACCTGCGCGACAACGGCCACAACGTGGCTGTAATTGAAAACCACAACGGCGACTCGCTTGCCAATGTATACTCAAATGCCAGAAATAATTATTATAACATTACCGGTTATCCAACTACCAAATTTGATGGTGTTATTACCCACGTTGGTGGTGGCTCATCAAGTCTTTACGCATTATTCCTCACCAAAGTTAATCAGCGAAACGCAGTTCCGTCAGATTTTACCATCGACCTGTCGTTTGAACATGGAACAGGTGAAGATTACACCGCAACGGCAGTAATCGAAAAAGTTGGTACTTACAGTGGAACCAACCTCGTATTGCAATTGGTTGTTACAGAATCACACCTCGACATTAACTGGGGTTTGGGTGATGATGTAAACTCAGTAAACAGGTTGATGGTCCCAAATCAAAATGGTACCTCGCTCAATTTCTCAGGAAGTAACACACAAACTGTAGAACTTGACTTTGAACTGGAACAATACTGGGTTGAAGAAAATTGCGAATTAATCGCTTTTGTGCAGGACAACTCCACAAAGGAAATTCTTCAGGCTACCTTAAGAACAATGGCAGTAGCTGAATTCAACCTTGATGTTGGACTGGCTTCTGTATCTGCAATTCCTGAAAAACTTTGCTTTGGTGAAATTGCTCCGGTTGTTCAGATTCAAAATAAAGGTGCTGAAGTACTTACTTCCTGCAACATAAACTTCGAAGTGAACGGCGAACTGGTTTACACACATCCATGGAGTGGTGAATTGATCTTCCCGTTTATGGAAACCATCGAAATCCCGGCATTTACTTTTGATGCTCTGGTTGAGAATGAAATATTATGTTATGTTTCAGACCCGAATAATGGCACCGACCAGAACCCTGAAAATAATGAAATCATGAAGGTGACTGAAGCTACCTATCAGTGTACCGATTATGTGGTTCTGATTTTAAAAACAGATGCCAACCCTCAGCAAACATCCTACGAATTTATTGGCCCCAACGGCAATGTACTTAGCGAAGGTGGTCCATTCACACAATCATATACCTACATCAAGGATACGGTGTATTACGAAAACATGGGATGCCACCAGTTTTTCCTCTACGATTCAAATGGTGATGGCCTTTCAACATTCTACTCTGTCCGCTCTTATGTTGATGGGGAAATGACTACCATCCACAGCGGTGGTACATTTGGCTATGTTGAAGAAACACAGTTTACCGCTATGATAGATGGTGTTCAGGCTGCTTTCTCCAGCG
>CAYNDN010000573.1:0-3471 GCA_964395075.1 uncultured Lentimicrobiaceae bacterium
ACAAATCCATGGAGGAAACCATAGAAAAGATTAAGACGATTTTACCGTTGTATGAGCATGAACTGGATTACCTTATTCAATAAAGCCCTCATGCCGACTTTCATTTTAGTGGCCATGATTATTTTTTTGGGGGCTTGCGCTAACGATAAAAATAAAAAACAACCCCAAACTATTACTAACCAAAACCTTGAGAAATCACTACTTCATGCAAATAAAAAAGCCATTAAAATTGAGGATCAGCAGATTAATGATTTTATCCGTCGCCACAACTGGAAAATGAAGGAGACCGGAACCGGACTGCGCTACAGGATTTATAAAAAGGGCAATGGTGAATTGGCTGCGGAAGGTAATATTGCAGTAATAAATTATGAAGTAAGCCTGCTGAACGGTGAAATTTTATACTCCTCCAAAGCAATGGGAACCAAAGAATTCAGTATCGGAAGGGGAGGGGTTGAGTCGGGGCTTGAGGAAGGCATATTGTTGATGCATGAAGGCGACCGTGCAAAATTTATTATACCTTCGCACCTCGCTTACGGGCTGTCGGGGGATGAAAACAAGATAACCGGCAAGACTACACTGGTTTACGACGTAGAACTACTCAAATTAAAATAATTCAATTTTAAATTAAAAAAGAAAATAATGATTAGCAGAACAATTAGACTTTTAATGGCATCAATCGTTGGTTTATTATTTATGGCATCCTGCGACAGTATGTCGGGAGGAGAAGGAAAATATCAAACTACCGACAGTGGATTAAGATATAAAATTATAGAATTGAACGAGGAAGGTAAACAAGTTGTTTCAGGCGACGTACTATCCTTACGCCTGACCTACGGAATGCCGGATTCCGCAATATTCAGCTCCGATCAGGCACCCGACAACCTGATGGTTTTAATGCAGAGAGAATCAGCATATCCCGGTGATTTTTATGAGATGATGGGGCTCCTGCATCAGGGCGACAGCGTTGAATTTGAACTGGATGCAGAAAGCTTTTTCAGAAAGACAATTGGTTCCGGGCAAATTCCTCCGGGTTTTGATGAACAACCCCTGGTTTTTAATGTACGCCTTGAAAAAGTGCAAACCAAAGCGGAAATGGATGCCGAAATGCAAGCGGAACAGGAGAAACTCAAAATTGAACAATTGGCTGAAATTGAGGAATACATGGCCGAAAACAGCCTCAGCGGCGAACCTACCGAAAGTGGTCTCTTTTTGATTGAAGCGAAAAAAGGAACCGGCCCTAAGCCAAATCCTGGTGATATTGTGAAAGTTCACTACACTGGTACTTTACTCAATGGTGAAAAATTCGATTCATCACTCGATCGTGGCGAGCCCATTGAATTTCCGCTTGGCCAGGGTAAAGTAATTCCAGGTTGGGACGAAGGTATCGCTTTGCTTAACGAAGGTACCGAAGCTACTTTGCTTATTCCATCTTATCTGGCGTATGGCGAAAGAGGCTCTCGCGGTGGTATCCCACCAAATTCAATTCTTCGTTTCGACATCACACTGGTGGATGTTGTAAACCAGGCTGAAAAACAGGCTGCTGAACAGGCAAAAAATGAAGCTTATCGTAAAAATGAAACAGCCGAACGTAATAAATACATTGCCGAAAACGGTATTACAACTAAACCGACTGCCAGTGGGCTTTATGTTATAATCACTGAAGAAGGCACCGGACGGAAACCAAAAAAAGGAGAGCGGGTAAAAGTACATTACCACGGTACATTGCTCGATGGTACCAAATTCGATTCATCTTATGACCGTGGACAACCCTTCGAGTTTCCCCTTGGACAGGGGCGCGTTATTAAAGGCTGGGACGAAGGTATTGCAATGATGAAGGTTGGTTCAAAAGCAACCCTCATCATTCCTTCTAAATTGGGGCATGGTGAGCGCGGCTCCGGCCAGATCATCCATCCTTATGCAACACTAAAATTTGATGTTGAGCTGGTTGGAATTGCTGAATAAAATGGAGAAACGATTATTTTTAGATTTAGCTGTAGGGTTGGTTATTGTTTTGATGGTTAGCTCTTGTAGCATTTTCAAAGGCCCCAAAAAGTATAAGTTTACCGAAAACGGACTGCCATACAGGTTTATCGAGCACAACAAAAAAAATCCACAGCCTGCTCTCGGCAAAATCATGTCGCTTGATATCAGATATGGAACTGAAGATACGGTTTTGTTTAACAGCAAAGATGTGCCAACAGGCGTTTTCAGGGTTCCGATGCTGGAATCGGCTTTTGCAGGTGATTTTTACGAAATGATGAACCTGATGCACATTGGCGATAGTGCTCAATTTGTTTTGAAAGCAGAGCCCTTTTTCACCCAAACGGCTGGCTATCCGCAAGTCCCTTCGGGTACTGAAGATTTTGACAAACTTACCTTTAACGTTCGTCTTCTGAGCGCCATGACTAAGGAGGAATTGAAAGCTGAAGAACAGGCCAAAATTGACATGCTTAAAAATAATGAGCAAGACAGAATTGAAGAATATCTCACCGATAATAATATTACAGATCAACCCACTAAGTCAGGGTTGTATGTACTGATTCTTGAAGAAGGTAATGGTGATAAACCTAAAAAAGGGCAAAATGTAAAAGTACACTACACCGGAACATTGCTGAATGGAAAGAAATTTGATTCGTCGGTTGACCGTGGAACTCCATTTGAGTTCCCAATAGGGCAAGGGCGAGTAATCAAAGGATGGGACGAAGGCATTGCCATGCTTAATGTAGGTTCAAAAGCTACGCTGATCATCCCGTCGAAACTTGCTTATGGCGAGCGGGGTGCAGGAAACGATATTGCTCCCTATGACCCGCTGATCTTTGAAGTTGAGCTGATTGATATCAAAAAATAATTTATGGGAATTTCATTGAGGAAAGGGCTGAATGCGCGGCAGCGCATTCAGCCCTTTTACTTTTTATGAAACAACGCTAATGCAAATAACCGAATCCCGAAACTTGATCGTGGTCATGCATACATTTTATATCCTCGCTGCTATGCTGCACGTTTGGCCCTTTCCCATTTTACGGATTGTTTGCCTTTTAGATACCTGACAAATCCCGCATAAACAGCATAGTTCATAATGAAGAAGTAGTACGGGATAAAAAGTATCTTGACTTTTATTTCGCGGTTTTCGAAATACCACCCGAGTAAAGCGGCTGCATAAAATGCGATTTGTCCCCAGAAAGTCCAGGTATAGATATTTTCAAAATTAAAAAATCCAACCTGAGACGACAGGATCGCGTTAAAGATCAAAATCAGCAATAGCCCGATGGGAGCGAGGGTCCAGCGCAATACCCGGTGCGAAATATACTGAAATGAAAGTGTTCCGTATTTGAAAAAGTTGAGCAGTTCTTTTAATCTTACAATGGATTGAATACCACCAGCCGCAATCCTGATCTTGCGTTTCAGCTCTTCTTTTACGTTGGCCGAAGATGACTCGATGGCATAGGCTTCCGGATCGTACTGGATGGTGTA
>CAYNDN010000574.1:0-3465 GCA_964395075.1 uncultured Lentimicrobiaceae bacterium
ATAAGTGGGGACGTAATGGGTGAAATGTTCCGGTACATTCTGGATAGGGAATTGTGGGTGGAACTGTGTGGGTACCACAATAATAAAACGCTTGGCCCAGGCACCAATCAGCACAAATAGTGCGATGATCAATGATGGTAGCGGCTTACGCATGGGTTTAAAAAGCAAGAGTAAAATTGGCAGTACCATGCCTAAAATTTGTGTGAGCCAGAACAGCGGTGCTTCATGACCCAGGAATAATTCCTCAATATGGGCTCCGTCGAGTCGCTGCCACGTGTAACCCGGAACCAGGTATTCGTTGATATTGAAATAGAGGTACAACAATAATGTCAGGACCAGCAGTTTTCCCATCATATCAAAATGCTTATCCGTAAGGTAGTCCGCCAGTTTTTGGCGCTTTCTGAAAACATACATCGCAATAATCACGGCAGCAGTGCCTGCCACAAAAGCACCCGCCACAAAGTAGGGTCCGAAAATGGTACTGTGCCATCCTGCACGGCTGTTCACAGCAAATAGCCAGGATGTAACCGTATGGATTGAAAAAGCCACCGGCAGGATGAGGATGATCATGATCCGGATGGATTTTTTCAGCAACTTCCATTGCTTTTCTGTGCCCTGCCAGCCAATGGAAAGCAAGTTGTAAACTTTGCGTTGCCATTTGGGAACATCAGTCATCCGGTCGCGGAGTATGGCAATATCCGGGATCATAGGCAGATAAAGTAAAATAATACTGATGGCGAGGTAGGTGTTCACCACAAAAAAGTCCCATACAATGGGTGATTGCAAACGACCGTGCAACGGGATGTTTAAAACCCTGTCGGGGCGCCCCATGTCGATAACAATGGTTGCTGCTGCCATTGCGATTGCACCGAGTGCAATTAATTCGGCGATGCGTGAAAGTGGATTTGACCAGTTTTGGTTGAGCAGTTTCAGAATGGCTGAGATCAGCGAACCGATCAAGCTTACTGCAACCCAAAAAACAAAGCTTGCAATATAAAGCCCCCAGGATGAGTAATCGCGCATGGCGGTTACACCAAGGCCTTCAACCAGTTGATGGCCATAGGCAACGGTTCCTAAAACAATAATTACGATCAGAAACCTGATCCAGACCTGGTTCCAGAAAGTATTTTTATATAAGGGCCTGATCAGTTCTTCCCTTATCTGCTCAAATGATTTACTTCCTGATTTTTCAGAGTTGGTAGATAATTCTTGCATTTTTTTGGTTTAAGTTTTTTATAATTTGCTGATAAAGATAAAATTACTGCGCTGCAAAACATGCTTGCAAATTAATCATGATTAACTTCTGTCTTCCGGGTATTGGTCTTCTTTCAGAAATTTTTCCGCGGGTTCGTAATCAAAAGTCCGGTTTTTTGGTGGTAGATAATATACCTGAGGTTTTGTACCCAGGTCTTCAAAATAGGTATAACCTGCGTTATCTTTTATCAATTTACTGAATTTTGTTGTTTCGCCGGTTGTGCCGTTGGTCACGGCATCTTCCATTTTATCGCCAAACCAGTAAACTCCGTTGGGGCATGAGGAAACGCAATAGGGAAGTTCTCCCTTGCGCAGCTTATCCGCACTGAATAAACATTTGCTGATTGTACCTTTTTTTTGCGGCACATTGAGCTCAACGTCGTAAACACGGTTGCGCTGTTCGTCAGTATAATCAGGTTCGAACCATTGGAAAATCCTTGCTGAATAGGGGCAGGCTGCAATACAAAAACGGCACCCAATGCAGCGCTCATTGTCGATGAGAACAATGCCATCTTTTCTTTTAAAGGTGGCATTTACCGGGCAGACTTTTGTACACGGCGGGTTGTCGCAGTGGTAGCACGGTTTCGGCATATAATAAGGTGCGGTGCTTTCTGATGTTTGCATCTGCAAAACATTGATATGATGTTGATATGGAAGCAATTCGTGTGCACCCTGGCAGGCTTCCATGCACTTTCTGGCGTTTTTGCATTTCGAAAGGTCGATCACCATAGTCCAGTGATGCCCTACCAGCCCTTCGCGGCCGCGCTCCTGAAGTTCGCTTAGTTTTTCTTTTCTTACTTTTTTAATCTGCGATGGATCAACTTCAACCAGATCGCCGGTAGCTGTGAGCAGCTTTATTTTTTCACCGGTCGATTCCGGTTCGGTGGAACACGAAGAAAGTACCCCGGCTCCGGCTATTGCACCAGCACCCAGCAGGGCCGAGTGCTTGAGGAAATTTCTGCGGGAGTCGTTCTTCTTATGATTTTTTTCTTGTTTCATCAATACAAAAGGTATATGTGTTTTGATTATCTGATTTTGCAAATAGAGGGTAAAAATAGATATTAATTTTTTAAATCGGACTCAAATTACTTAATTAGGAGAGATTTAAAAATGATCTAAATTATATAGTTCAATCTATTGATAATATTTGAGAATTTGTTTGATCTGGCCGGTGTTTTCATCTGATTCTGCTATCTTCGCCAAAGTTTATTCCAATGCAATATGAAACATCTGTCAACCTTAATTTTCCTTTTTATTTTTTTGATTTCAGCCGGACAGGAACAAATAGGGTTGATGCAATACAATTTGTTGAATTTCGGGGTGATCAATAGTTATTGTACGCTTGAAAATAATAACCCTGCCCAAAAAATTGAGTGGGCTAAAACAATCGTTGATTATTATTTGCCTGATGTATTGGTGGTTAATGAAATGTCGCCCTCGGCCTTCTATCAGGATTTATTTTTGGATGAGGTGATGAATAGTTCCGGACGGGATAATTATTTGCGGGCTGTAGCAACCAATTTTGCCGGTTCCAATATTGTGAATATGCTGTATTACAACAACAACAAACTGGGTATTGCCAAGGAGGATGTCATCGGATTTTGGCTGCGTGATATGAATGTTTATAAAATGTATTACCGATCGTCCGGCCTGGCACAAAACCAGGATACATCCTTCTTATATATAGTTTCAGCGCATTTCAAGGCAGGCACAAGTGGCGATGATAAAGCAACGCGGTCTCAAATGGCAGCAGCAATTATTGCATATCTGCAGGATAACGAAATTTCGGATGCCTGTTTGCTGTGCGGGGATTTGAACCTGCAGAACAATCTCGAACCGGCCTGGAGTGATCTTACCGGTGGTTTCACGGAAGAATTTCAGTTTTGCGATCCGGCAGGTTTGGAGGGCATCTGGCACAACAATGAGGATTATGCCATTGTGCATACCCAATCAACACAAACAGAATATGACGGGTGTAAGGCCTCCGGCGGAATGGACGACCGTTTTGATTTTATCCTGACAAACAGTTTTTTGATGGATACCCAAAGCAATGTGAGGTATGTTGAGAATTCTTATGATGTGCCCGGCCAGGATGGGCTTAGGTTAAATGGTTCGTTAATTAACCCGCCAAACAACAATGCCCCGGCTGATGTTATAGCGGCCATGTTTAACCTGTCCGATCATTTACCGGTGGTTGTGGAAATTGAATTT
>CAYNDN010000575.1:0-3459 GCA_964395075.1 uncultured Lentimicrobiaceae bacterium
GGCCAGGTTGCGGCCAACGGTTGCCAGACTGCCTTTGTCGCGATATTCAAAATCGAGCAGGGGCTTGCCTGTTTGCAAATTTATCAGATTGGTGGCAAGCAGCCTGGCCTGCTGTATGGCCGTTTGTGCAACCTGGGGATGGCCCCCGGGATATTTGAGGGTTTTCATCAGGCTGATATCGCCAATGGCAAAAAGATTTTTCTTGCCATTTACTTTGTTTTGCCGGTCAACAATAAACCGGCCTCCACGGCCAAAATCTTCAGGTGCGAATCCTTTTACCCCGTTTGCTTTTACCCCGGCAGCCCATATCACGGTTTTTGATCTTACGCTGGTTCCGTCCGAAAGCCTGATGCAATTGCCATCGTAGTGCTCAACGCGGGTATTGAGATGGACTTCAACATTTAATTTCTTTAGATATCGCAGCGCATTTTCTGAGGCTTCGGGTGAAAGTCCTGCCAAAACACGCGGAGAGGCCTCGTAAATTACAATTCTCATTTTTGTCAGGTCCAATTCAGGATAGTCTTTCGGGAAAATATATTTCCGCATTTCGGCCAGCGCTCCGGCAAGCTCCACGCCGGTGGGGCCGCCACCCACAAGCACAATGTTCAGGTATTGTGCTATTTCTTCGGGTTTGCACTTGAGCAGTGCATGCTCAAAATGCTCAAGGATGGTATTGCGGATATGAATGGCTTCGGAAGCCGATTTCATGGAAAGTGCATTTTCAGCGATTTCCTCATTTCCAAAAAAATTGGTGGTCGCTCCCATTGCCAGCACAAGATAGTCATACCGAAGTACGCCAATATTTGTAATGATCTCATTACTTTCAGTATGCACTTGCTGAATTTCGGCAATCCTGAAATGGACATCTTTTTCGTTTTGCATCACTTTTCTTAATGGAAACGAAATGGCACTGGGTTCCAGGCCGGCAGTAGCCACCTGATATAAAAGTGGCTGGAACTGATGGAAATTATTTTTGTCGATCAGGATGATCTGAAAACCTTTTCCGAGCAGTTTTCGGGCAAGTTTTAACCCGGCAAAACCCGCCCCGGCAATCACAATCCTGAGCCCTGACGGTTTGGGAATATTTGGAATATAGTTCATCATTTACTGTTGTTGATCGTTTTTAAAAAAATAATCAATCAAATAGTCGTAAATACAACATAATACTGACAATTCAATGGATGTTTTTTTATAAAAAAGGAGCAGTAGTAAGACCACTGCTCCTTTTAAAAAAATATTCAAAAAATCCCGGATGGACTGGAAGTCAAATCCGCTGGATACTTATTAATTGATGATCAATTTTTGAACCTGCAACCCTGAGTTGGAATATATATGAGCCAGGTACAATCCTTTTTCTAAGTGCGACAGATCAAAGCTTGCATTTGAACTGTTATTAAGCCTGGCACTATAAACAACCTGCCCTGAAGTTGTGATCACCTTAAGTGCTGTTGGTTCTGCTGCACCATTCCAGGTGAGGTTAATGATGCCATTTGAAGGATTCGGATATACATCCACCGTGAAGCTTTCGTCACCAATGTTATTATCGTTTGAACCGGACTTAAATTCGGTGATCATGGAAACGCCATTGATTTTAAATTCCTGATCATCATAATCCGGAGAAAATTGTGGAGTTAGGACTGCTGTGCTTTGGTCCTCCATCCGGTACACTTTAAACAGCAATTTTTCACCTTCCCGGATTCCTTCCACAGCATTGGTATTGATGTCGTCACCAAAAATGATAAGCGGAAGGTTAGCAGAAAGAGCGGTTATTTGCGATAAGCCAACTATTTTACCTGCTTCGGTAAAAGCACCGATGAAATCTCCCGGCCTAAAACCCTGCATTGCTTTTTTATCAATAGAAATGATGTGGACATTGCCGGTACGTTCAACATTATCCCATTCGGAAAGATTGGAAGCAAATTGGTTTTCCTGCGATGGTGCAGCTTTCAGATTTTCGGGGAATGTCATGACAGCCGGTTGGTTCATAACGATGGCATAACCCCTGCCGGGTATTAAAGCAGTAAGTGTAAATAAATTTCCACCTGGCCAGTAAACCGAGCCTGACTGGATGTCGAAAACAAACAGCAGGTCATCGCCAAGTTGCTCAAGAATTGCGCTTTCAACATTTGCTGTACTCAAAACGGGCAAAACACTATAGCCTGCAGGTAAATTCACTTCATAACCCGTCATACGGCCCTGAAATAAAACCTGATCAGCCTGGTTCATTTTAATCTTCAATCCTTCTTCTACATTCCAGTGTCCAATGGTATTGATGTTATAGCCGGGCCAGTATATTCCGTGGCCGGAAACCATAATGGTTATATTTTCCTGATTCTGATAAAAAAGATCCTCCAGATTATCCTGAAAAGGATCAACAAAACTTGAAATATACGACCATCCTTCTGCCAGATCAATTTCCTGCTCGTAAGTGTTCAGGTCCATGGTTGCCTCTGCAGCAAATATGGGTGCAAGCTGGTCGGGTTGCTCAGGTAAATAGGGTATGCCGTCGCCGTCAGAATCGCCACCGGTTTCGCCCGAGGGATCAAATTCTGCCAGTTGCATTTGATTGCCAACTTCTTTAAAAAAGCGCGTATAGATGGTTGCAGCTTCCGCATGCCCGCCCACGAGTGTAGCTTCACGCAGTCCGCCGGCAATAATTGCAAAGTTTTCGGGAGTATAAACAGCTTCCATGCTGCTTTCGGTAGTTTTAAATGCCAGTTGTTGTGGCACATAAAAATGCTGGATCAAATAATTGTAAGCCTCATCTGCAGCGGCAAGATAATCGGCATTGCCGGTAAGTGCATAAGCAGCATAAAGTCCCCTCGCGGCAGCAGCCTGAGCTGTTGCAGTTTTGTCAGATTCATCAGCGCCCACTACCAGGGTGTATCCATTGTGAAAACCACCATCAGGATCTTTGAGGGAGGAAATAAGGAAGTTGCTTTGTGCATTGACAGCATCCAGAGCCATTTGCTCAAGCGGTGTTCCGGCAAATTCTTCTTTCATTTTAGTGAGCACCATGGTGATGTATCCTGCATTTACAGTGCTGATCTCATTTCCGGGCTGGGGCATTCCGTTATCAAGTCCCGAGGTATTTACAAAAGTATTGTTTTCCATGTTGAAATGCATGGCCATGAGGTTCATAAAAATAACTTTACTGGTTCCCATCATCAGGTCGAAGGGGCCTGGCATGCCGGTTTGCGACATCGGGGCCGGGAAAGGATTGCCATCAAACACTTCGTGATAAGCCAGATGAGCTTCATCGCTGCTGTTGTTGGGGTCCATCATATTTTTAAAATTCAGTGTTCCCCACAAATACGAAAGCTGATCGAACAGATCGCTGGAAGCATCAATAACTTCTAATCCGTCGGGTTTTGGTGGCATCATGTTTCCCACCATGGTTTCGGTAACGGTAACGCGATGCGGGAAATATTTAATACCATCGGCAGGTTTGTAGGTGGC
>CAYNDN010000576.1:0-3455 GCA_964395075.1 uncultured Lentimicrobiaceae bacterium
GCTTACAACAGTGATAAAATTCTATCCTATCTCTGCAATGGGATTATAAACAGGCAGTTATTCCGAACGGAAATTCTCACCACCCCGCCTGACGACGAAAAAATTAATAACCTGAAGCAACGCATTGCCAAAAAATTTGACGTTGATAAAGCAGATGCATCCTATTTATTGGTTTACGACAAAGCCCATAACAGTGCTTATAATTTGCGACATGACCGCATCAATATTGTTTTTAAAGACGGTAGCATCAAAGATTATTCACAAGTTTCGGATCAGGTAAACAGTGAGGTGCTCTCAAAAACCGTGACGAGGTACTTTATTTGTTATCCCAAGCAGTTTGACGCTTCCGGTCAATTTTAAACAATTGATATCTATTATTTTAAATATACGTAAATTGCGCGATTTTTAAGTAATAACTTTCGATAAGAATATGAATTTCAAAGCAAAAGAAGTTGCCAGGCTACTCAACGGAAAAGTAGAAGGTGACGAAAATGCAGAGGTATTTAAGCTGGCAAAAATAGAAGAGGGAGAGCCCGGCGCTTTATCATTTTTAGCCAATCCAAAATACACCCAGTATATTTATCAATCTGATGCAACTGTAGTAATTGTTTCGGATGATTTCGAGGCCGAACAGGAAGTAAAGCCTACCCTGATCCGAGTAAAGGATGCTTACGGCGCTTTTGCTACTTTGCTTGAAGTTTACAATAAAATCAGATTGGATAAAAAGGGTGTTTCGCAACAGGCTTCTATTGCCGGATCGGCTCGAATAGGTAAAGATGTTTATATTGGCCCTCAGACAGTTATTGGCGAAAATGCTGTTGTGGGTGATGATGCCAAAATCTACCCCCAAACCTATATCGGTGATAATTCCACAGTTGGTGCCGGCACCACCATTTTTGCAGGTGCAAAAATATATTCTGATATTAAAATCGGGAAGAACTGTGTGATACATTCCGGTGTTGTTATTGGCGCCGACGGATTCGGTTTTGCTCCGCAGGATGACAACAATTACCGTAAAGTGGCCCAGATTGGCAATGTGATACTCGAAGACAATGTGGAAATCGGTGCAAACACCACCATCGACCGGGCAACTCTGGGATCAACCATTATCCGGAAAGGTGCCAAGTTGGACAATCTCATCCAGATAGCACATAATGTTGAGGTGGGCGAAAACACAGTAATTGCAGCACAATCAGGAATTGCAGGCTCAACAAAAGTGGGAAAGAATTGTATGATTGCAGCACAAGTTGGAATTATCGGCCATATTAACATTGGCGATAATGTGAAAATTGCAGCCCAGTCAGGCGTGAGTAATAGTGTGAAAGAAGATGCCGTTATTTTTGGCTCACCCGCATTTGATGCAAAAAATTACCGGCGTTCATACGTTTATTTCAGAAACCTTCCTAAAATCGTGGAACGCCTCGAAAAAGTTGAAAAAAATCAAGGTTCAAAATCTTAAATAATCCTTTTTTTTCATCAAATCCTCATCATAAAATCCTAAATTTTAAAATTTTAATACTTTTGCACACCAAATTTTGAGGCCTCAACCTTCTCGTACGGCATAATACATTTCCAGAGATACAGCTGAGATTTTCCAGGAGATGCAAATAGTGATAAATTGTTTAGAACGCCGGCCTGGCAATAAAATTAAAAATGTTGAGGATCAGAACAGTGAATGAGTAAAAAGCATAACTAATCTATTCAAGTCTATTCATGACACTTCAAAAGACCATTATTAAACCTGTAACAGTTTCAGGACTTGGACTGCATACAGGAGCCTCCGTTAATCTTACCTTTAATCCAGCCGCTGAAAACACAGGTTTTATTTTTAAACGTGTTGATGTTGAAGGGCAGCCCGAAATTGAAGCCTCCGTTGATCATGTGGAAAGCACTGATCGGGGTACCTGTTTGGCAAAAAATAATGTAAAGATTCATACTGTGGAACATGCACTGTCAGCATTAACAGGCATGGACATCGACAATTGCCTGATTGAAGTTGACGGACCGGAAATGCCGATAAAAGACGGCAGTGCAAAATTCTTTGTGGAGGCAATTAAAGAAGCCGGCGTTGTTGAGCAAAAGGCCGAACGCGAATATCTGGAGATTGATACCGTGCTGACATGGACAGATTCGGAAAGTAAAATTGAACTGATGGCTGTTCCAGCAGATGATTACCGGCTATCTGTTATGATCGATTTTAATACACGGGTGCTTTCAACACAAAATGCCCGGTTGGATAAAATCAATGATTTTGCCGATCAGATTGCGCCCTGTCGTACATTTGTTTTTTTACATGAACTCGAATATTTACTTCAGAATAACCTGATCAAAGGGGGTGATCTGAGCAATGCCATTGTTTTTGTAAATAAGCCGGTGATACAAGAAGAACTCGACCGGCTGGCAGAGCTGTTCCATAAACCTAAAGTAGTGGTAAAACCAGAGGGTGTGCTCAACAATCTGGATTTGTATTTCAACAACGAACCGGCACGTCATAAGCTACTCGATGTGGTGGGCGACCTCACTCTTGTAGGAAAGCGCATTAAAGGCCATATTATAGCAAATCGCCCGGGTCATGCTGCCAATGTTGCATTTGCAAAGGTTATCAAAAAGCATTTCGAAGATAAGCAGGAAAAAGCCATTCCGGTTTATGATCCAAATCAAAAACCCTTGTATGATGTAAACGATATCATGGACTTCCTGCCCCATCGCCCGCCATTTCTCTTCGTAGACAGGATTATGGAAATGACCGATACCTATGTGGTTGGTGTAAAAACCGTAACCATGAACGAAAGCTTTTTTGTTGGGCACTTCCCCGGTGAGCCTGTGATGCCAGGAGTAATTCAGATAGAGGCCATGGCTCAGGTGGGTGGCGTACTCGCTTTAAACAGTGTGCCGGATCCCGAGAATTATCTAACCCTGTTTCTAAAAATCGAACAAGTAAAGTTCAGGAATAGAGTTGTGCCCGGCGATACCATTGTGTTTAAACTTGATCTGGTTAACCCGATCAGACGCGGACTGGTTTATATGAGCGGCACAGCCTATGTAGGAAAGAATGTTGTAATGGAGGCGCGCATGTTAGCACGACTTGTAAAAAAAGACTAAAACTATGAATCAACCTCTCGCTTATGTTCATCCACAGGCCAAGGTGGCTAAAAATGTGGTTATTGAGCCATTTGTAAACATCGAAAAAAATGTGGAAGTCGGAGAAGGTACCTGGATCGGCTCAAACGTGACCATTATGGAGGGTGCGCGTATCGGCAGGAACTGCAAAATTTTTCCGGGGGCTGTTATCTCAGCCATTCCGCAGGATTTAAAATATGCCGGTGAAGATACCCTCGTGAAAATTGGCGATAATGTTACAGTCAGAGAATTTGTTACCATCAATCGTGGAACCAAAGCTAATAATGAAACCGTGATTGGTAATAACTGCCTGTTGATGGCATACGTCCACATAG
>CAYNDN010000577.1:0-2607 GCA_964395075.1 uncultured Lentimicrobiaceae bacterium
GCCATAATTTGGCAGAATATTAGTTGTAAGTTTCTAAAATCCGCAAGGATTTTTAAAAGATCAATATTTTGGTATGGGTCCAGAACTCAAAGCAACACTCATTAGAATGATCTGAAATTCGTTTAATTCCCCGAGGGATCGGGGCAGGCTGTTTAATTCGATGATGATAAAGAATATGCTTGCGGATTCGAGGTTTATTATGATTAAAAATAACGTTAATGGGTATTTGCCGGTTACAATTCGGTAAACAGAAACTGAGTGTAATCGATCATTCCGATATAAACTCCGTTTTCTTCAACTGGTGCAACCCTGATATTATAATTGTACATAAGCCGCGGCACATACTTCACATTTAATTGTGCCGGAATTGAAAATACAGGCTTGGTCATGATTTCATACACACTTACTTCTTCCATTGTTTTTCCCGTAATTATCACACCTTTAATAATGTCATGTACGGTAATAATTCCGTTGGCATCAGCATCATCTCTTTTTAAAATAATGAGTGCCTGTACATTTTTATCTTTCATTAATTGAACAGCTGCACGTACGCTGGCGAGCCCATCAATATAAAAGAGCTTGTCGGAAGTTATGTCCTTAGCCTTTTTAAATGTTTCCATAATACAAATTTATAGTTGTTCTGAATTGAGATTTTCACGTATTTTTTTAATTTGTTTTGATAATCCGATAACCTTTTCGATGTTTAAGACGATCATGATACCATTGCCCGGCTCCTCAATATTACACGCATCGGAAACGGAATCCATAATTTTTTTGGTTTGATGCTCTTCTACCACAAAGAGAACGATATCTGTTTTTTCGTTGATCTTCAGTCCCAGAAAGTTGGCCTGATCCAGGCCACTTCCTTTTCCCTGAAGAATTACATCACCAGTGGCACCTGCTTCTTTTGCCGTTTTAATTACTTTGACGGTATCTTCAGGATTTACGAATCCTACGATTAGATTAAATTTCATGTTGATGATTTTTTAAGTTTGGTAAAATACTTTATAATGTCGTTGAGTTGTGCATAGCCCAAAACTGCGATGATGGGGAAAACACTTGCAAAGGCGATAAGCCCGAACCCGTCCAAAGCCGGATTTCGACCCGGAACTACTGATGCCAGCCCCAGGCCTAAGGCTGCAACAATGGGCACTGTTACTGTGGATGTGGTAACGCCTCCCGAATCGTATGCGAGGGCCACAAGATCTTTTTTTACGAAAATGGTTTGTATAACAACAACAATGTAGCCTGCCATGATGTAGTTTACCAGTGAGTCGCCTACCACAATGCGATAAGTGCCCAGAACCAGCGCAATAGCTACACCAATAGCTACTACTATACGAAGAAGAAGCGTGCTGATCGATCCTCCTGATACTTCATTCGCTTTTACCGCAACAGCATAAAGCGAAGGTTCGGCGATGGTGGTGGAAAAACCAATCAATGCAGCAAAAATATAAACCCAGTAGTAGGCATGCCAGTCGTTTAATGTGCCTGAACTGGTTTTGCCAATAAATTCAGGAGCTGACAGCTGCCTGGCCATCAGTTCTCCAACCGGAAACAGTGCCTTTTCCAAACCCATTAAGAAAAAGGTTAGCCCAATTACAACCAGTACAAATCCAAATCCCACCTTTTTCAGGTTGGGCACCGACCTTTTAATAATGAAAATCTGGAAAACGGCAATTAGCAAAACGATTGGGGTCACATCCCTGATTGTATATAAAAAAGTATATCCTAATTCCGTTAGCATAAAAATAAATCTAGTAGATTAAAATACCATAAGCCATTACAAATATCATGGGCAAAAGCGAAGCAAAAGCAATCAAACCAAAACCGTCAGTTAGGGGGCTTCTGCCTTCAATTATATTCGCAAGCCCAACACCGAGGGCGGTAACCAGCGGCACCGTTATGGTAGATGTTGTTACACCCCCTGCATCGTAAGCAATCCCGATAATCTCTTTTGGTGCAAACAATGTCATGATCATCACAATTAAATATCCACCGATGATCAGGTAATAAATCGGCCATCCTTTTATGATACGCCAAATCCCGATTAAAACTGCTAACCCAACCGAAACGGCCACAGTTAACCTTAGTCCAAGTGCATAACTCAATTCAATTTCAGGCGATATCAGGGCTGCTTCCACAGCTATTTCTGCTGCTTCAGCCGCAACAGCAATTAGTGCAGGTTCTGCAACGGTTGTAGAAAATCCCAGCAGAAATGAAAACAACAACAACCAAAACAAACTGCCTTTCTTAACCAACGCATAGGATAGATTTTCTCCGATGGGAAACAAACCGATTTCCAGCCCCTCAACAAATAGCATGAGGCCTATTACAACAAATATCAAACCCACAAGGATTTCATTCAAATTAGGGAAGGGTTGTTGCAAAACAACTATTTGAAAGAATGACACCACCACAATAATTGGTAGCAAATCAAAAAAAGATGCTTTGAGTTTTCCGGCAACGCTATTTATTAATTTTAAAACCATCCACCAATTATCTTGTTGTAGGGTGTTTAAATTTTGAGTATGTCAAAAATCAGTTTTAGCCGTTAAAGATATAAACTGTATTCAACAATCAGTTAATTTTTGAGCAGGAGGATTA
>CAYNDN010000577.1:2617-3449 GCA_964395075.1 uncultured Lentimicrobiaceae bacterium
TGCTGTTTGTCATCCTGCTGAAAATTGGATCAAAAAAATTAGGATATTGTGTACGTTAAATTGGTTTAACAGTTTTTTGACAAAGCCAGTTTTAATCGGAAACTTTACAATGAATTTTGCAGGTTAAGAAATTTGTTATCCTGCCAAACGTTTTCTTGAATAAAATCTCAATAAGGGAGTCCTTTGTTTTACATTTGTTTCCTGGGTGGAATAATTGATTCGAATAAATTAAATCATGAAGATTTTTAAAAAGGCGTTAAAAATCGCCGGCATTTTTTTAGCATCCTTTCTGCTGTTTCTAATTATTGTAGTATTTGTGGCCAAGCTCTTCGAAAACGATCTGGCTACTTACGCCATGGATGAACTGGAAAAGGAAATTGGGGTACCCTTGTCAATTGGCAAAGTTTCGGTTATCCCGCTTTTTTCGTTCCCACGTTTCAGTGCCGAAATTAATGACCTCTGGATTGGTGAGGCCGGGGCAAATACCGATGATTCCCTTATATTCCTCAGCAGCCTTAAAGTAGGGTTCGACACCTGGGATTTGATCCATGGAAAATACACCATCGACAAGATGGAACTTTCGGGACTTACGTTTTCCTATACCGTTGACAAGAAAGGAAGGACGAATATTGATTTCCTGATGGAAGCTTTTGCGGATACCACCCATACTGTAGAGCCGGAAATTGTGCCAGAGAGCGAAAGTTATGGCCTGTTCCTGACTGCCGAAAAAGCCAGGATTGCAGATCTAAAAGTGAGGTATTTTGACAGCCTTACCAATACAGCGGCAAACATGTTTGTGCCTGAAGTTAACCTCAGAGTAAAAACAGATGAA
>CAYNDN010000578.1:0-764 GCA_964395075.1 uncultured Lentimicrobiaceae bacterium
AATAGCTGCAAAAAAATTATGCTTCCTGATAGAAAAGCAACAAAAGAATAATAGCTATTGGTGCCAAATACCTTAAAATAAACATAAAAACATCAAAAATAGCGAGTGTAAGCTTCCCTTCATTGGACAATTCGGCCCTCACCTTTTCCCGGCCCATAAACCAACCTACAAATGTTACGATCAATAATCCACCAAAAGGCAATAAAATATTCGCCGTCAGGTGATTGATATTATCAAAAAGATTTTTACCAAAAATATTTAATCCACTCACCGGATTTTGTGATAATGTGCATAACACACCGATCACCGAAATAGAAACTGTCGCAATAACAGTGGCCAGTTTCCTGGATAAATTTAATTCCTCGGAAAAATACGCTACAACTACCTCAAGAACAGAAACCGTTGATGTAAGTGCTGCAACGGCGAGCAGTATAAAAAATAATAAGCCCCAATAATACCCGCCCGGCATTTGCTCAAAAATATTTGGGAGGGTAATAAAAACCAATCCGGGGCCGGCGTTAGGTTCGATACCAAATGCAAAAACTGCAGGAATAATAGCCACACCTGCAATGATGGCTATAAAGGTATCGGCCGACGAAACTGCAATTGCAGTATTTGTAAGATTGTCTTTTTTATTGATGTAAGATCCATAAGTGATCAACGTACCCATCCCGATGCTTAAGGAGAAAAATGCCTGACCAAGTGCCTGAAGAATAACACTTGAATTAATCTTTGAAAAATCAGGTTTAAATAAAAACTCAAGA
>CAYNDN010000578.1:774-3428 GCA_964395075.1 uncultured Lentimicrobiaceae bacterium
AGCCCCGGGAAGAGATACTGATCTTATGGAAATTATGATGATGATTAAAAGTAAAATCGGCATTAGGATCTTTGCGTACTTTTCAATACCATTTTTTACCCCATTCCAAACAATCCAGGCTGTTAAAAGCATAAAAACCAACTGCCATGCTATAGGCCTCAATCCACCAGTATGGAATTCATTGAACATGGTACTCAATTCATCACTACTTTTTCCGGCAAATCCATTTGAAATGGATTGATAAAGATATTCGAGCGTCCACCCGGCAACAGTGCTGTAAAATGCAAGGATCAAAAATGCAGCCACAATTCCCATTATACCAATCAGGTACCATGGTTGGTTAGGCTTGAGCAGCCTGAATGCACCAAATGGGTTTCGCTGTGCACGCCGGCCAATCACGAGTTCTGATAACATCACAGGAATACCGATAACAATGATAAAAATGATATAAAAAACAAGAAAAGCACCGCCTCCATTTTCTCCGGTAATGTATGGAAAGCGCCATATATTCCCCAAACCAATTGCAGAACCAGCAGCAGCAGCAATAATCCCAATCTTTGAACCAAAACTGTCGCGATTTTTAAAGTCGAAATTAGCCATAACAAACTTTTAATTATTGAATTGAATAATATCTGCAATGATACAAAATTTGAATGTTTCGATGGATTGCAAAAAGGAAATAAGTTACCTTGCCAGGAAATTTTACAACCGGATGAATCAAAATATTTACAAAAATTAACTAATGCCAATTTCCGGAACTTAAAGTTTAGGTAATTGTTATTCTGAAAAACAATCTTGAATATGAGCAAAATTCAACAATTATTCAGGGGAAATACTTTCCAGAAAATCGATCTTAAAATCACTTCATGGATGTCCAACAACGGCCTGATCTTTTTGCGGGTAAGCATAGGGCTAATTTTTCTATGGTTTGGAGGCCTAAAGTTTTTCGCAGGAGCCAGTCCGGCCGAGGCATTGGCAATAAAAACCATCAGCATTTTAAGTTTTCAGAAATTAAGTCCCGATTTTATAATCATTGCATTAGCAACGCTTGAAACTTTGATAGGGATTGGCCTTGTATTTAAACTCTTTTTGCGGGAGACTTTGCTTTTATTGTTTTTGCAAATGATCGGAACATTTACACCTGTCTTCCTGTTTCCTCACGAAGTATTTACAAACTTTCCTTTCGCACTAACCCTTGAGGGCCAGTACATCATTAAAAATCTCGTGATATTCAGTGCAGCCATCGTTCTTGGGGCAACCGTACGTGGAGGGAAGTTAATCCCGGATAGTGAAAAGTGAAGGCTATCCAGTTCCAGAAAAAATTAATTGTACGACTTAATAGCCCCCGATTTAAGCCGACTCCAATAATTTTTTAAATCTCTTTTAACTTCCGGAGCCAAAATCACCAGCCCGATCATATTGGGAAAAGCCATACAAAGCACCATCATATCAGAAAAATCCATTACCGAACTCAGGGAAGATGAAGCACCAATTACGATGGCGGTGAGGAAAAACAATTGGTAAATAGTATCGGAAACCTTGCGGGTCTTGAAGAGTTTTTGGCTATACCCACCAAAAAGATAATCGAATCCTTTTTGCCCGTAATACGACCATGAAATAAGGGTTGAAAAAGCAAACAAAGTAACAGCGAGCAGCAGCAAATAAGGAAACCAGGGAAACACTTTTCCAAATGCAGCCGATGTAATCTCAACACCTTCAAAGCCCTGGGTATCTTCGGCGAATCCCGTAAAGATTATCACAAGAGCGGTCATGGAACATATTACAACAGTATCCACAAAAGGCTCAAGCAATGCCACGATACCTTCACTCACCGGTTCGTTGGTTTTGGCAGCAGAGTGGGCTATTGATGCTGATCCAACACCGGCTTCATTGCTAAAAGCCCCACGCTGAAATCCAAAAATCAAAACCCCGATAAATCCACCCTTCATGGCATCTGCTGAAAAAGCACCATCCCAAATAAGCATAAATGCATGACCAGTATTATCAATGTTCATCCCGATAATTACCAATGCTGTTCCTACATACAAAAGCGCCATTACCGGAACAATTTTCGAAGTTACCCTCGCAATGCTTCTTATGCCACCAATGATCACCACACCAACCATAATTGCCATAACAAGGCCATACCAAAAACCATGATTTTCCATGAAAGGAAAGAAAGATTCAAACTGCTTGAAGGCCTGGTTGGATTGCAGCATATTTCCACCTCCTACTGAACCTCCGATTACAAGTATGGCAAAGGTTACAGCCAGGATATGTCCCAGCACACCGAGGTTTCTTTTTTTCAGCCCATCCCGCAAGTAATACATTGCGCCACCGGAAACCACTCCTTTTGCATTGATCTTTCTGTATTTTACACCCAGGGTACACTCGGCAAACTTTGAAGACATGCCAAGTAACCCTGCCAGGATCATCCACAAAGTAGCACCCGGCCCTCCAATAGCAACTGCAATGGCCACTCCGGCAATATTTCCCAAACCTACTGTTGCTGAAAGTGCTGTGGTTAACGCCTGGAAATGTGAAACTTCTCCGCTTGTCCCGGGCTTATCGTATTTTCCCCGAATGAGAGTTATTGCATGTTTGAATGCCCGAATGTTTATAAACCGCATAAAGACGGTGAAAAACAATCCACC
>CAYNDN010000579.1:0-3406 GCA_964395075.1 uncultured Lentimicrobiaceae bacterium
CTTTTTCGCTGCGCATATACTTGAGGGCGGAGAGATTCAACACATAATCGTATTGACCATCCGCTTCCCAGAAAGCATCGTATTCAACAGAACCCACATCGAGGGCAAAAGTTTGGAAGTCGCCATCAATGTACCCAAAAGAGCTGCGGATGTCCCTCACCAATTCTACCATATTGTTTTCGGAGATATCAACAACATGGAGTTTTTGCGGATTTCGTTTGAAAATCTCTTTTGTAACAGCCTGGCCAATTGAGCCTGCGCCACCTATGACCAAAAAACGGGAAGAACTGACTATTTCAGAAAGTTCTTGTTCATGATCCGAGATGTCCTGGGTGAAGAGTTCGGAAGTGCGGCCTATGAGGGTGAGGATGTTCATGATTTATTAAAATGGAACGTGGATGGTTAATTGGAACGCGGATACTTCGGCTTCGCTCAGTACAAGTGACACGGATTAGACGGGTTTACGCGGATTTTTTTTTGATGGATAACCTTCGGTTATTGGTATGTTCACTGGTTTTATCAGTGGTCATCTGTTCGATCTGTGTTATCAGTGTTATCAGTGTTCTTAATTGTAACGCGGATTTTTTTGTTTCACAGAGTTTCATTGAGTTTGGCACGGAGTTTCTCAGAGATTTAAAATTATCATTTATCTACTTTTACTCGTTGATATTATTTCCGTTTGATTGTGTGTTTAAACTTCATTACTGCAAAGTTGATCTCGAAGGTCGTTTCAGTGTCGGTTGTTTGTAGGTCATCACCAAGTATATCGGCCATGATTTCCCCGCTACGTCCCATTAATTTATTCTTCCGATCTTCACCAGGGGTATTAGATAACTCTTTTATTGTGTTTGTGAGTTCCCTTACTTTGGTAAAGGTTTCAATGATTGCTATCGTAGTTTGAACTGCATAGGCACTTTTTAAGATTGTTGCTAACATATACAGTCCCTTTTCTGTAAAAGCTTTTGGGTGAACCGTTGAATGTTTAAGGGCATGGAACCGGTCGAAAATTTCGACCAGTTTATTTGTTTCATTTTGAGTTAATTCAAAAACATATCCTTGAGGAAACCGCTCTGGATTATTTTTTACTGCTTCATTGATTCTCTTTGTTTCAACCCCATAAACTGTAGCTACATCTTTGTCTAACATTACCTTTTGATCTCGGATAATGATGATTTTGGATTCGATGTTCTCAAATTTAACTATTTCTGCCATACGTTTAATAGATTATGAAGAAGTTTGCGTGGAGTTTTTTTTTGGAACGCGGATGACGCGGATTTAGTTTCTCGCTGATTTGTTTTCTCGCTGATTCTCGCGGATTGTTTCACGCTGATTTACGCGGATTTGTTTTCTCGCTGATTTACGCTGGTTTTATTTCTCGCAGATTTACGCTGATTTTTTTCGCAGATTTTTTTCGCAGATTTTCGCAGAAATAAGGTAAGAATTTGCGCTTATCTGCGTGACGCTTGATCTGCGTGCATCTGCGAGAGATTATTCACTCCAGACGGTTCGTTTAATGTAATCAGTATATCCTAGGATGATTCTCACCATTTTATCGCTTACATTGGGCATGGAATAATCTGCAACAGGGCGGAAAGTACTTTTTAAAGGTTGAGAGGTTGAGTTGTAGAATCATTCATTAATTACTTCCCAGTGGCCTCCTTTTGCGGGTCCGAGGCGTTTGAGGAGGCCATAATTTTTCAGTTTGTTGATATTGTCTAACACTTTTCGTTTAGATATACCGATATTTTCAGCCATTTCTGACATTGAAACGGTTTTGTTTTGTGCAACAAGTTTCAAAATCTTTTGTTGATTTTCTGTCAGATTATCGGGGACCTTATCGGGGACCTTATCGGGGACCTTCCTGCTGGTATTTTCATTTGAATGCATTGTTATCCAAAAGGCATCTGTAAAGCGAAAGTCAACATTGTTTCCATTATCAGTACATGCATCTCTAACGCGTTTAACACCAGTTCCTGCTTTTTCCATAAAATTTGTTCTTGCCAATAAATCAACCAACAAGCGGTTTCTGGCTTCGCTTCTTTTTCCGAAATCTGATTCGGGGAATAGCAATTCGCCTTTATTGTTGATAACAATAGTGTTTTTTAGTTTTTCGATTGCAATGGTGTCGCCCAGGAAATAATCGAAGTGAATAACGGCATTGACTATTGCTTCCCTGTAGGCTTCGATTGGATATTCCGGAAATTCTTTTCTTTTAATATCCTTTATTTCATATCGAACAGGTATCAATTCTTTTAAATAGTTTATCGCAAACTCAATGTTTCCAATGATTCCGCGATCGACCTCCTTCTTATCCAGAATATCCACACGATCATCATCGTTAAAATGGACACACCTGATTTTTGAACTAATCACATATTTGTAAGGCACTTTGGCGAAGTATAACACCCCGGCATTTGTAAAGCCTACGCCAGTCAACACACGAAGATTCCGTAAAATTTCTTCTTTTGGCAGGTTGTATGAAATTCCGGCCAGTTTTAGATAGTAGGCAAATTTTTCTTCGTCGAAGTCTTTCCAATCGAAGTTGCCACATATTTGTTCATCGAATCTGACTTTTCCTGATTTAATGGCAAGAGCGAGAATTTCATTCCTTGTCATTTTCTGAGAATTGGCTCCCATATGCATGAAAAAACCAGTTGAGCAGGAATAAGGCTTATTTTTTCCTTCGGAAACTTCGACAGCTAAAATATCTTCCATCTCAACCAGATTAATGAGCACAGAGGGGTCGCAATTGTAGGCGATGTCTTGTATCTGTGATTTCAATCTATTAGAGATTTCTAATCCTTTGGGCTTGCCTGAATCAGTAATACCAAGATAAATCACACCGCCGGAGGCATTGGCAAAGGCTACAATCTCTTTTTGGAGACTTTTATCGAATGTTTCTTTGAATTCTATAAATTGTCCCTCTCCTAATTGAGTGATTTTATCAATATTTCGTGAATATTCAACAGGCATTCTTGTTTTTATTTTTTATGGAATGCGAATACTTCGGCAGGTTCAGCACAAGCGACACAGATTTTACGGATTTGCGGGGATTTAGTTTCTCGCTGATTTACGCTGATCATGTTTCTCGCTTATTGGCGCGGATTTATTTGTTTCACAGTGTTACACGGTGTTTTGCACTGAGTTACACTGTGTAATTGTTTTTTATTTTGTATGTTGTTGAAAAAAGAGCGGGCTTCGCCTTCGGTGGAGCACAGATAAGGTTCGAGGCCTTTTAGTTTGAGATATTTTTCGGCGATTTCGGCGAAGGTGATCAAATGAAGGTTTTCGCTGAGTTTGGGGAAGAATATATCTCGTTTTTCGCCAAAGATGCAGGACATCAGGCAAAGCTCGCCGGATTCTTTAGAAACTTACAACTAATATTCTGCCAAATTATGGCAGAATA
>CAYNDN010000580.1:0-3405 GCA_964395075.1 uncultured Lentimicrobiaceae bacterium
GAAACCAGGTTTTTAATCACCTGCTCCAAACGTACAATATCAGTCTGGATAGCTGAAGGCATATTCTGATCTACTTCAACCTGCAGTTTTAAACCACGCTCACTGATCATATGCCCAAAGTTGCGATGGATATTTTTAGAGATCAACTCAAAACTTACCTGCTCAATGTTCAGGCTCATCTTTCCGGATTCGATTTTGGAAAGATCCAGGATTTCGTTGATGAGGGTAAGCAGATCGTTTCCGCTTTTGCGGATGATCTCAATGGATTCGAGCTGGTCTTCGTTGAGATTGCCTTTTTTGTTTTGCAGCAGATTTTTGGAAAGTATCAGCAAACTATTAAGCGGTGTACGCAGTTCGTGCGACATGTTGGCCAGGAATTCCGACTTGTATTTGCCTGTCAGCTCAAGCTGGCCTGCTTTTTCTTCCAGGTCATTTTTCATGCGGGTTAAAACGCTGTTCTTTTCGGCCACCTCTTTCTTTTGCAATTCCAGGGAGTGGGTTTTTTCTTCCAGCTCTTCGTTGGTTACCCGCAGTTCTTCCTGTTGGGTTTGCAGTTCTTTTTCATTTTCTTTCAAGGCTTTGGTTTGTTCTTCGAGCTCCTCGTTGGCCACTTTCAGTTCTTCTTGTTGGGTCTGAAGTTCCTCGGCCTGATGCTGGGTTTCTTCAAGCAACTCCTTCAATTTCACCCTCGACCGGGATGAGTTGATGCTTATGGCGATGGTCTCCGCAACGGAGTTAATGAATTCCATGCGTCTGGCGTCCAGCTCATTTTTCGAGGCCAACTCAACAACGCCAAGCAGTTGCTGATCATAGATCAATGGCTGCACTACAACATTCCTGGGAGGCATATCGCCTGTTGCAGATCTTATCCTGGTGTAATCCTCGGGCAATTCGGTGAGCGAAATGGTTTGCCTGCTAAAAGCAGCCTGCCCAACAATGCCTTCGCCAACTTTAAACTGATCATTGAGTTGTTTCCTGTGAGAAAAGGCGTAACTCCCGTGCAGTTTCAACACATCTTCTTTTTCTTCCTTGAGGTAAACAGCACCCATTTGCACATCAAGGTATTCGGCCATGAAGGTGATAATACGGGTGGTTAATTCCATCAGATCAACTTCGCCGCGAATATTTTCGTTCAATTGGTTCTGCCCGGATTTTAACCAGTTTTGTGCTTCATTTTCAGCAGATGTTTTCTGCAAAGCCTTTGTCATTTTATTCAATGAAGCTGTGAGCCTGTCCTTGTCTGATTTCATCTCCAGCGAAACCGAATAATCACCATCTGCCACCTGTTGCATTTTATCAACCACTTCCCGCAGGCTTAGTTGCATCTCAGAAAACGACTGTGCCAGGCTACCGAGTTCATCTTTGGTTTTTACTTCTATGTGCTCATCAATATTTCCTAAAACAATGGCCTTAAACTGTGCCACCAGATTCATCACACTTCCTGAAATCATGCTGGAAATATATCCGGCAAGTAAAATTGTAACGAGCCCAAGTAAAACGGTGATGATGACAATTCCCCAAATAAGCAGCTTGTTGGCATAAATGGTAATTGCATTGATGGAATCTGCGAATTCCCGGTAGAAATTGTGCAGATCGTTTACGGCAATATTAAGTTCCTGTAATTTTCCGGGCCGGGAATTTTCGATGTAATCCTGGATGATTTCTTTGATATTCTCTCCTTTTTCAGCCCCGAGTGTTGCCACCTCCATGCTCCGCTTCAATTCCGGATTCTCAAGAAGTAACAGCAAATTGATCCTCCGCACCATAAGCCGGGCATTGCTGTAGTCGTTGTCGATGGCATCACCAATGGCTTCGAGGAGTATTTCGGCAAATTCATTATTGCTTTTGGTTCTGGCAAGTTTTTCCGAATTACCAAAAGTTGCCGCCATGTGGTTAGCCTTATCAATATCATTATAGCAATCATTAAGTAACGTGGAATCACCGGTTTGCAGGTATTGGTAGAAGTAATCAATACCCACCTGGAAATTTAGGGTGTGGATGCGCTCAGCGTTGATAATCATGGTGAGCACTTTACCGGTTTTGTAAAAGTAGTTTGCCGCAAAACCCATCAATACAATGCTTAACAGAGCAATGGCCGTTATCACGTTGAGCTTTCGGCGAATTTTAAGATTCGATAGCCACTTTTTGATCATACTCATGATTTTTGGTTAAGGGGCTAAAATAGAAAATTTCGCAGAGAAGTTGTAAATCCGCTTTCTTTTTTTGGGTATCAGATAAATTCCATCTTCACTTCTTTCAGGAATTTATCTTCCAGTAATTCGGCAATTCGTTTAACCACGGTACGCCGAATTTCCAGTTCCAGCGGCAGGTTGGGATCCTGGGGGGCTATGTTGATGCGTGTTCCGACAATAAATTCAATTTCATCGCTTTCGAGGATCATTTTAACAATCCGGTCAGCCGGGCCCTTGCCGAGTTCGGTATTTTGGTTCCATGACTTGAGGATGTTGGAAACTTTGGTGAGCGTGAGGATTCCTTCAGTGATCAGGTCAACACCATCCATATAAGAAACAGGCGGCAGGTCGGGGTCATCAAAGTCAAAAGTGTCTTCGATTTCCTTCTCCCATTCGCGGGCAATTATATCACCTGTGGTAGCTCCGGAAAGGACTTTTTTACCTATAAAATTTTTAACCTTATCAGCATAAATTTTATCCCTGTCCTTTTCGTATGGCGGGCCTGTGCAAATCAACAACTTTCGTGGATCCCTGAAAAAAACCACTGCACAGCTCGTATCATCTTTCGATTGAAACTGGTCGTTCTGAACGGCTTTTTTCACAACCCGCCCTCCCAGGTCGGCTGCAGAAATTTCAGGCAGCTTTTCTACCTCGTCAAGTGCAAAGGCTATCAGATCATCGCGCCCCCAGCCAAACGGGAATTTATCGGAACCCAAACCCGATTGTGTGATGCCATCGGAACAGAATACAATCCTGTCGCCTTTAGCAGGCGTAAACGAACAGCTATGCAACTCCTTGCCTCTGTTTTTTTCAGAATTCAGGATCAAACATTGCCACCCCGGTTCCATCACTTTATTATCGCGGATGATAAAAGTCTGCGGATTGTCGTATTCCAGGATGTTTACTTTCCCGCCAATCTCAATGTCAATAATGGTAAATGTGGCATAGCTGATCTTGCGCTCGCTGCATACCGGCAGTGTGTTCATGATAATGTCGGCAATCTTGGCCAAATCCTGATGTTCCTCGGTAAAGTTGAGTGCCATGGTGGAGGTGAGCGTGGCCAGCATATTAGCCTTTACGCCATGGCCCATCCCGTCGGAAAGAACGGCAATTATGCGGTTTTCCTCCTTCACCTTACGGCTTAGGAAAACATCGCCGCAAATGCGCTCACCTTCATGGTTTCGCTGCGAACAATGTATCTCTATGTGAAATT
>CAYNDN010000581.1:0-2031 GCA_964395075.1 uncultured Lentimicrobiaceae bacterium
AATAGTCTCTGCAAGAAAACGCCGATATTCGATTTTCAACAGTTTGTTTACCCCCGATCCCTAAAGGGAGCAAACTGTTGAAAATCAGAACACCCTTTTCCCATTGGGATCCCTTCGGGGAGGGTTGGGGTAAATTCTGATTTTCAACATTTCAAGTTTTCTTGCCGACGCTATATTGCATTACAAAGCACCCTCAAAGATTTGTAAAATAAAAAACAGCAGATTAACTATCAACTTTTAGGACAACTTCTTTTTTTTAACCAAATAAAATCAATCTAATCATGAACCATTCCGAAAAATTTAACATCGCTGAAGCTGTTGAATATGCAGCAGGTTCGGTAGTCAGCAAGACCATCGAAAAAAAGGATTCTGGAAATATTACACTTTTCGCATTCGACAAAAATCAGGGACTCAGTGAACATTCAGCACCGTTTAACGCCATGGTAAATATCCTTGACGGAAAAGCTGAAATCATTATCAATAAAAAATCGTATACGCTTCAGGCCGGAGAGAGCATCATTATGCCGGCAAACATTCTTCATGCCCTGAAAGCCATTGAGAAGTTTAAGATGCTTTTGGTGATGATAAAGTAGAGTTGAGTGGTGAGAAATGAGTTTTGAGTTGTGAGTAGTGAGTTGTAAAGTCTTGACGATTAACGGCCAACAGCTAACGAATAACCCGATAACCAATAACTTCCCGCACGCTTGAAACGAAAACGGAAAACATACAATCGCCTTTGGGGCCTGCACAAATGGTTTGGGATCATTCTGGCTGTATTTATTATTGGATTTGCAATTTCAGGAGTCATTCTCAATCACCGTGATGTATTTTCGGGAGTTGATGTGCCCCGGAAGTATTTGCCAAAGGAGTATCGCTACAATAACTGGAACCTGGCGGCAATCCGTGGAAACATCAGGCTGGGCAAAGATTCTGTGCTGGTTTACGGAAATATCGGCGCATGGATCACCAACGATGACTTTACCAACTGGCGGAGTTTCAACACAGGCTTCCCCGAAGGAATCGACAGCAGGAAAATCAGTAAGGTGGTCAGAACCGGAGATGGAAGTTTATTCGCGGGTACTTTATTCGGCCTTTATCAGTATCAATCCGGGATTTGGCTCAAGAACAGCCTTCCGGTTGATGAGGAGCGAATTACGGATTTATTTAAAGCTGAAGACACCCTCTACGTCCTTACCCGTTCGCATTTGCTTAAAGGGCAATTTGCGCATTCCCTGTTTTATGCAACTGAAATTCCTTTACCAAAACCTCAAAATTTTGACAACAAAATAAGTTTATTCCGAACCCTTTGGGTAATTCACAGTGGAGAAATCCTGGGAATAGCCGGTAAACTGTTTTCTGATCTGATGGCTACTGCACTGGTTTTTCTAACCGTCACAGGTATTATCTTGTGGCTGTTTCCCGGCATCATCAAAAAACGAAAAAAGAAAAACAAATCAGCCAAAGGGCACATAAGAGGTTTCAAATGGTCGTTGAAATGGCACAATAAACTGGGCTTTATCCTTTTTGTTTTCCTGCTCATCAGTTCGGTTACCGGAATTTTTTTGAGGCCACCGCTGCTGATCCCCATTGCCGGAAAACGGGTAGCCAAAATTCCACTCACCATGCTGGATGATCAAAATGTTTGGCACGATAAACTGAGAGCCGGGCTTTATGATGCCGCCAACAATAGAATTATCCTCAGCACCTCAGAAGGATTTTTTTTCAGCGATGACAATTTCAACAGCGTACTGAAATCGTTTAAAACCGAACCTCCGGTGAGTGTGATGGGGATCAATGTTTTTGAATACATCAACGGTGGAGGTTTCCTGGTAGGCTCATTCAGTGGCATGTTTACGTGGTTTCCCGACCAAGATTACGTTTCAAATGCAATTACCGGACAAAAACATAAACCACAAAAAAAAGCCGGAAAACCTATTGGCGAAGATGTGATTGCCGGACTGGCCTGGACATCCGGCGGCAAACCTTTTTACTTTGATTACGCCACAGGTAGCACAGCCTGGAAACACGATC
>CAYNDN010000581.1:2041-3391 GCA_964395075.1 uncultured Lentimicrobiaceae bacterium
TGCCTGCACATGTTCGTGGGGCAACCCCAATGTCGCTATGGAACCTGGCTCTGGAAGTTCATACAGCCAGAATTTATGGAGCTATGATCGGGGATTTTTATATCCTGCTCATACCCCTGTTTGGCCTGTCCATTCTATTGATCCTCATCACAGGGCTGTGGATGTATTTAAAGAAATTCAGAAAAATCAGATAGTTGGCTGCTCTATCAAAAAGTTTGTGATTAAATAAAGTAAACTTCACAAATTCAA
The DNA here is from genome assembly GCA_964395075.1 of uncultured Lentimicrobiaceae bacterium. Lineage (GTDB taxonomy): Bacteria > Bacteroidota > Bacteroidia > Bacteroidales > 4484-276 > SABY01. The sequence continues at coordinate 2,291 of CAYNDN010000581.1, forward strand.
TCATTCCATTTCAATGCAATTTATAATCTATTTATGGCGCATTTGACATCAACGCAAATATTGGGGAAGGTTTTTCGATAGGTGCAGGCTTAGAATACCTGAGTGGAACCGATTCCAAGGAGATTTTAGAAGGTGGCGATGATAAATCATTCACACCATTTTATGGAACCAACCACAAATTTAACGGCTGGATGGATTATTTCTATGTGGGAAATCATGGCGGAAACGTAGGGCTCATCAACATCTATTTACCAATCAAGTACCAGAAGAATAAGTTTTCAGCTACCCTCATCCCCCATTGTTTCGTTACGGCAGCTACTTTATCTGTACCCGGGGGCGATGGATTTTGGAAAGAATACAGCAACTGTTTAGGCACCGAAATTGATCTGTTGCTTGGCTATGCAGTCTCACCCGAAGTATACTTTCAGGCCGAATACTCGCAAATGCTCGCCAGCGCATCTATGCAGGTGCTCAAGGGCAGAAATCATGAAAGTTCCAACAACTGGGCCTGGATAATGCTAACATTCAAACCTGTATTTTATAAGTCATCAAAATAATCACAAATAATTTTTAATGGCTATAAATTATAGCTGATATGAAATTTGCCATCGGAATATCCTATTTTTGTTATTAAGTATTTCTTTACTTTATATATTTATTATGAGCAATCCACTAACTTTCCTAATCCCCCCTCCCAATTGGCGATTACCGGCAACAATCATTTTCGGTGCCATCATCGGCCTGGGGTTGTACACTTTCAATGTTTCAAATGCCGTATCATACTTGTCCGACAAACCCGAAACCTGCATCAACTGTCATGTGATGAATCCGCAGTATGCAAGCTGGTTCCATTCGGCGCATCGTGAATATGCCAGTTGCAACGACTGCCATGTTCCACACACCAATGCTGCAAGTAAGTATTACTTTAAAGCTATGGATGGAGCCCGCCATGCAACCATTTTCACGCTCAGAAATGAGCCGCAGGTGATACAGATAAAAGATGCAGGAGCAGCCGTAGTCCAGGAAAATTGCATCCGTTGCCACAGTAATGTAAACAAAGGTGTTCAAACTGTTGATGTAAATTTGGACATGGCACACCGG
>CAYNDN010000582.1:0-3389 GCA_964395075.1 uncultured Lentimicrobiaceae bacterium
CAATCCATATTTCATCCCGGCATTCAGGATGCGGTCGGTATCTTCAACGGTAAAAAAGCCACGGTCGCAAAACACATCGATATAGTCGGCCAATTCTTCTGCTGCAACCTGCGGGATCATTTCATTAATTACCAAATCAACATACTCGCTTTGGTTTTTTTTGTATTCCATGGGGATAGCGTGGGCACCCAGGAAGGTTGAAACGATGGTGAGGGGCGACAGTTTTTTTAGTTTCCTGATCACGCGCAACATCTTTAATTCCATTTCCGGTGTGAGGCCGTAACCACTTTTTATTTCCACGGCTCCGGTTCCGTAGGCCATAATTTCATTCAACCGTCCCAAAGCTGAATCCACCAGTTCATCCTCAGTAACTTCCTGCATACGGCGTGCAGAGTTTAATATGCCTCCGCCCCTTTTGGCGATCTCTTCGTAAGAAAGTCCTTTGATTTTATCCACATATTCAATTTCCCGGCTTTCGGGGTAAACCAGGTGGGTGTGCGAATCGCAAAATGACGGGAACACCATTTTACCGGTTGCATCCACCTCAAGGGCATCTGAAGCCGCTGCAACTTTTTGTGAGGCAGCAATATCAGCCATCTTCCCGAAGTCGGCAATTTTGCCGTGTTCGATAAAAAGGAATGCATTTTTAATGGTTTCTATTTTTGTCATGTCTTTTCCCGAAACCATTAATCGTGGCTCGTTTTCAACCTGTACCAATTCCCTGATGTTACTGATGAGTATTTTCATTTTTATTATAAATTTTTAAATGATTTACATAAATTTGCAACTTCTTGCGTTTATAATTATTGATTGTCAAATCATTGAAATTTAAACATAAAATCTATTATCATGATGAAATTTACTTTCAAACTTTTAAAATCATTGCTCTTTACACTTATTGCCTTGCTGCTTTTTAGCGCTCAAACAAAGGCTCAAAATTATGAAAAGTATTACGAGGACAACAAATTGTATGTGAAGTTTACAGACACCTACAATCCTGAAATTCCCGTAGCCGATGATAAATCGGTAATCCTGTCAGATGCTTCATACTTCAATGAATTTATTTCGGAGTATGGTGTAAGAACCATGGCAAGACCTTTCGATTATAAAAACGACTCCAGGCTGCTTCGGACATTCGAATTTGTTATTGATGATCACAGCCGTCTCGAAGAAGCCATCAAAGAACTGGAAAGCATGCCAGAAATAGAATATGCTGAAAAAGTTCCTTTTTATTACACATCCTATCAGCCCAACGACCCACTTTACAACCTGGTTACCGGACTCAACAACTGGAACTGGCACCTCGACGTGATACAGGCTGAGATGGCCTGGGACATTTCGCAGGGCAGTGCTGACGTAAATGTAGCTATTGTTGATAATGCGATATGGGCTGACCATCCCGACCTGGCCGACAAAATTATTGCACAACGTGATGTAATTTACAACACAAACAGTTCTAATCCTCCGGCTTCAGGCGATCCCGGCGCATGGTCACACGGAACGCACTGCGCAGGTCTTGCGACAGCTATCACCGACAATGAAGTGGGTGTTGCCGGCATTGGTTTTAATACAAGTATTATTGCTGTAAAAGCAGCAAACAACTCTAACCCAAATGGAATTTATGGCCAGACAGGGATGAGCTGGGCACAAAACAATGGGGCACATGTAATAAGCATGTCATATGGAGGCCCAGGATATTCAGCTACAGTTCAAAACCTTATCAACGCCGGGCATAACAATGGTATTGTTTACGTTGCTGCGGCCGGTAATGATAATAACTCTCAGGCACACTATCCATCACATTATACACATGTTATTTCTGTAGCCGCTACTGATGAAGATGATGGTAAGGCTTCATTCTCCAACTACAGCGACGGCGTGGATGTTTCCGCTCCGGGTGGTTCAGGCTCATCAGGCCCTGACGGACTTTTGAGCACCACTTATTCAAGCACTTCACTCGGTAACTACGATGCGTTCTACGGAACCTCTATGGCCTGCCCGGTAGTTTCCGGTTTGACCAGCTTAATTTTCTCAATAAACCCGGACCTCACCCCCGACCAGGTAGAAGAAATACTGGAAAGCACCTGCGATAATATTGACGAACAAAACCCTGATTACATTGGTATGCTGGGGGCCGGCCGTATTAATGCCTACCAGGCTGTGCTGGCCGTACCTTATGAGCCTGTACCGGAATTTGAAGCCAGCATCCCCATCATCATGCCGGGGACTTCCATTGATTTTGAAGATATGACTCTTGGTGTGCCCAACTCATGGAGCTGGACTTTCGAAGGTGGTACACCCAGCACCTCAAGTGAGCAAAACCCCAGCGTAACCTACAATACAGAAGGCACCTTTGATGTAACCCTGGAAGTAACCAACGAATTTGGCACCACAACCATCACCAAAGAAGATTTTATCGTAGTTACCGAAACCCCGGTACCATATCTCGATTTTACGGTAAGCACTACAGAAGCCTGTATTGTGGAACCTGTTTTCTTTTCCGACCTGTCGTTGTATAACCCGACATCATGGGAGTGGACATTCCAACCGGCTACATATCAGTTCTTGGACGGAACCAATGCCAACTCACAAAATCCTGTGGTTGAATTCCTGGAGCCTGGAAGCTATACAGTTATTTTTGAAGCTGAAAATGAAAATGGTCTTTCATCAGAGACTTTTGAAGATTACATCAGTGTTTCAGGGCTTAATCTTACTGAATATAACGAAGATTTTGAAAGCGGGCAAACCAGTGAGTTAACCTTGACAGCCAATGAAAATGCAGCAATCATGATCGACAGCCGTGCCTCCAACGAAAGTAATTATGGATTGCACTTTACCGGTGTGAGCAATCTCCAGGGTTGGTCAGGCGGCCCCACCAACACAACACCGGAACAAGCCTGGGAAGACAATACAGCGTTCCATTCAACAGCCAGTATCTGCAACGTGAATGCAACACAGCTTGCCGGCGTTTATCTGCTGCTCGACCTGAAGCAAACCTACAGCCTGGGCGCAACACTTTCATGGTTCAGGGTGCTGGTAAACGAGAGCATCCAGGTACAGGATATGGATGGCAACCTCAACTTTAATCCTGAAACCAACGAAGATCCGTTTGTAACACGCAGGTTCAACCTTGACGACTATGCAGGCAGCTTTTTCTCGCTGCAACTCCAGGCCTGTTGCCGTTTATACGATAATTTCTTTGCTGAAGGCGACAATGTTTTTGTTGACAATATCCAGCTCATCGGTAGCCTCGTAGGCGTTGACGAACCGGTAGAGGTGCCTTTCGACATCGTTTCGCTGTTCCCCAACCCGGCCAATGATAAAGTAACCGTAGAGTTTTTCACCAACACCGAATCTGATGTAAACGTATCGGTGACTTCGATGAGCGG
>CAYNDN010000583.1:0-623 GCA_964395075.1 uncultured Lentimicrobiaceae bacterium
CACTTACAAAATCGAGGTTGTCGTCCTGGTCTTTGCCGGCATAGATATGAATTTTCCGGTTGGTCTGCCGCGACGATTTCAGCTCTTTGTCAACTTTGAGCTTGTTGTATTTGATCACCTCGTTGCTGGCGCCCACAATGTTTTGGGAGCTGCGGATGTTGAGGCTGAGCTTGATGATTTGCGCGTTTCGGAAATATTTTTTGAAGTTGATGATGAAATCCACATTGGAGCCGCGAAAACCATAGATGCTTTGCCAGTCGTCGCCCACGCAAAAAAGCTGGCTGTGTGGTGTGAGCAAAAGTTTGATAAGTTCCACCTGCAGGTTGTTCACATCCTGAAATTCATCTACGAGGATATATTTGAACTTGCTCTGGAAGTTGGCGATGATCTCAGGCTGGTTTTTGAAAAGCGAAATGGTGCGGGAGATCATGTCGTTGAAATCAAGGTAACTTTTGTTGATACAGTGATGGCGGTAGGCTTCGATGAGTGGGATGGCGAGGCGGTAGAATTCGCGCACCCGCTCATGCTGATCGGTTTGTGATTTTTTAAAAACGGCGGCTGTATCCAGGTTTTCCACTTTTATCATATCCGTAACGCGCATTACCTGTCGTATGAAATCGCCA
>CAYNDN010000583.1:633-3372 GCA_964395075.1 uncultured Lentimicrobiaceae bacterium
GTCGTCGCCAATTTCTTTGTGGTAATGTTTAAATTCTTCCTCAAACGAAAGCGCCGTGGTGTATTTGTAGTTTGCCGGGAGTCGCCCTTTCACTATTCTTTCGAGCACAAGATTGAAGGTGGCCGAATTTTCGGTTTGCCATTCATGGGTTTTTACCAGCAGCTTGCCGGCTATTTTAAATTGTTTTTCCTTGTCGGCCATGTTGTAGCTGCGCCTGCTCACATGCTCGATGTAGAGGTTGGCCTCAGGGATGAAAAAGTCGGGCTTAAAATCGAAATCCCTGAAATTGACCCGTGGCTCGTATTCGAAACGGATGTTGTGCCTGAAAAGCCAGTCGGCGATGTACTGCTCTGATTTAGACCTGACGGTGGTGCCGTTGAGTGTGGTGTACATTTTTCCGGCATAATTTCTATGAAAGGATTGGGATTCGTAATGAAGCTTATCGATGAAATAGTCGAGGATGTAGCGTTTAAGGCTGATGATATAATCGTTCTTTTCGCATTTTTGGATCAGGATTTTGTTGAGGATTTCAAAAACCGTTTCGCTGGCAGTGTATTGCGAAAACTCATCACGGGCAATTTTAGCATCACCCACAATCCTGAATTTATTGTCGAATTCGCCCACTCCAAAGTTGCGCATAATGCTGTAGCAAAGGCTGTGAAAAGTTCGGATGGTGAGTTTTTCGATCCACTTGTAGCGGTTCCTGAAAATTTGCCGCTGGGTATTGATCCTGTCCCTGTTTCCCTTTTTTTCGTTGAGCAGTTGCTTGTAACTCCCCGAATCGTCGGTTGAAATGATGAGCCGTTCGATCATTTCGTTTACGGCATTTTTGGTAAAGGTAATGGCGAGGATGTTTGTGGGGTTCACATTTTTTTCTTCGATGAGATAGATGAGCTTTTGCAGGAGGGTTTTGGTTTTGCCCGATCCGGCACCTGCAAGCACCAGCACACGTTTTTGGGTGCTTACCACGGCGGCTTTTTGTGCTTCGTTGAGTGAACCGAGATCAGTTTTGTTTTCCTGCATCTTATAAAATCCATTTTTAAAAAGTCAAAATTAGGGAAATTCAGGGGAGTGGAAGGCCGGTGCCAAATTTTTGTTTTGTAAAAAAAAGCCACGCCTGTCCCGAATGCTCCGGGCAGGCGTGGCTTCCAAATTCAGGAAACAATCTTTCTGTTGTTTATTTTCCTTTATGGTCTTCGTTGAATCTCTTTAACCTGAATTCCAAATCAGGGAACTGCGATCGTTGCACCAGCGAAACACATGCCCTGATGCCCTCGTTACGCTCACTTCCGGTAATGTCGAGGGTAATGGCCGAGATACCATAATACATCAACTCGTGCAATAAATCTGCGCCACTATATCCCGGATAGGCAAACGTAAAATAAAATCCATCAGCTATCGGTTTATCTTCGTCTTTATCATATACAATGTTGAAGCCGTTATCGAGGAACATCTTCTTCATGATTTTGGCTTTTTCGCCATATTCTTTCACTTCGTTCACAAAATTGAATTTGCCTTCGTTGGCAGCTTCCAGCATTGCTGCAAGGGCATACTGCGATGAGTGGTTGGTGCCTGAACTTAACGAATACATGGTGCCAAAAATCATGGCATATCCCACATTGTCCGACTGGTAATACCGTTTTAAATCAGGTGCTGAGGTATTGAAAAGTTTATTTGAAATTACCATCATACCGATTCGCTCTCCGGCATAACTAAAAACTTTTGAGCTTGATATGAGCAACACAAAATTATCCGTATAGTTTGCTACGGTTGGCTGGTATGGAGGTTGACCAGGGTTTGAATAATCTTTCCGGAAGTCCATACCAAAATAGGCGAGGTCTTCAATTACAATAATATTGTATTTGTTTGCCAGTTCGCCGATAATCCGGAGTTCGGTATCGGTAAAGCAAATCCAGGAAGGATTGTTGGGGTTGGAATAGAGGATTGAACAAAATCGCCCGGTGGAGAGATAGGATTCCAGTTTTTCGCGAAGTTTCTCACCACGATATTCATAAACATCAAAGGATTCCCAGCCTTGTCCCATGACCCTGAGTTGCTGCTTATGCACCGGGAATCCCGGGTCCAGAAATAATGTGCCTTCACGATCGGCATACATACGGTTGAGGGTCATGAATGCAGCAAAACTTCCCTGCATTGAGCCTACGGTAGGGATGCAGCCTTCGGGGTGAACATCAACATTCATGAAGTTCTTTACAAATTTCGAAATCTGTTCCTTTAAATGGCCAACTCCAAAGATATCCGGATATATGGCGGCAATGCCTTTATCAAGAGCAGCCTTTTGCGCTTCAACACCAATTACCGATGGTTTTAATCCTGGTATGCCCATCTCCATCCTCACTAATTTTTCGCCGGATGCTTTTTCGATTTGATCAACCAGTTTTTTAATTTCGCGGATGGAACCTTGTCCTACACTTTTTAAACCGCTTTCTTTAATCTTTTCACTAACAATCTCAAAGTTGATGGGGGTATCTTTCATGCTCTCAATAATTTAGTATTTGGAAAATATAAAATTTTGTTACGAACAAAAATAAGAAAATTTGCATAAGATGTATTGATTTGAAGTGCAGAAATAAGGAATTGGCCTAATTTTTACTGATTTTAAAGTAGTTGAATATGGAATTTTAATCCCAACCTGCCCTATTCATAAATATGAATGATTATTTCCCAACTTGGACAAGCCAAAACCAAACAGGTTTCAACAATCGAAAAACTTGTACC
>CAYNDN010000584.1:0-3364 GCA_964395075.1 uncultured Lentimicrobiaceae bacterium
CCCAAACCGGCGACGAACATCGATTTTTGGCTGCCGGCTGCGATGGCTATCTGCCTAAACCCATCAAGAAAGAGAAGTTGCTGGCACTGTTTCAGAAGTATCTGAAATCATAATTGGCATTATCGTTCTCAAAAAAAATGGCAGAAGTTAGTTTTGTAGCCCAAGCGCCAAAAGTCTGCGGAATTTGTACTCACCCCGTGGCGAAAAATAAGTACCACACGCTTCAGCCTGCGGCAATTTTTCAAAACCCAACGTATTTTTCACTTTAGTGCTTTTCGTGTTTTTGTGGTGTGGACATAATTAAGTACCACACGCTTCAGCGTGTGGCTAAAAAAAAAACCTTCTCTTTTTCCTGCGGGCTTTAGCCCGCTTTTACCATGCTAAACCCGCAGGAGATATTTTTTTATCCGTGAACCACAGGCTGAAGCCTGTGGTAATTTAACCATGGATTTAGCAATGAGTAATTCTTTTTCTAAGTGATTACGTTTTTTCGGGGTCATCCCAAAAAAAAGCCGTAAAGTGGAATTTCTATTCCGTCAACATTCAAAACGAACAACATGTTAGTTAGTTTTGTCGCCTAAGCGCCTATAAGCTATACAATACTATTGAAACCTGCTACCAAAAATCTACAAGATATTGCCGGATTCAACGATCGGAAAAAGCATCTTCTCCATGTTTTACTTTTTCCGCAACAACTTTACCCGGTTGTTTCGACTTTCCAATAATTCAAATCCAAAATCTTTTGCGATAAATTCGAATGTCAGATCATGAAAAAAACAAACATGTGTGAAATCTTTGGCATAATACCATTTGGCAAATGCCTCGGGTGTTTTCCAGGTTTCGGTCATAACCACCAAAAGCCCGCCGGATTTAAGCAGGTGTTTGATGCGCTGAATTTCTTTTGCAGGATAGGAAAAATGTTCGAAGCTTTCGGTGGCAAAAATGTAATCGTATGTTTTAACGGCAAGATCAGGAAAGAAAAAAGGATCGTAATCGTTGCAGGCGAAGCCTTTTTGTTCTAGAATAACGCTCAGAGTGGGCATCGGGCCGCAACCGTAGTCCAGGCCCTGCATGCTTTGATTCAGCAAGGGCAGGGCAGGCTCGATGGCCTGATTCAGAAATTTAACATAACCCTCATTATGAATCCCGTTGTTATGTGTTTCGTACCTTGCTTTTTCAGTTTTTTTTGAAAGCCTGAAACGGTCTTCTGTAAATATCAAATGGCATGTAGGACATTTCTGGTAGGTTCTTTCGTCAGGTCCCTTAATTTCGGTAAACGAATCTTTATTAAAGCATAGCGGACATTCAGGCATATCGTGTTTTCTGTTGGATTGTTATTGTGTGTTTGGTGATGCTGCAGGCAGTGGGCGGTGGGCGGTGGGCAGTAGGCAGTTGGCAGTAGGTTGTGGGCTAAGGCATTCATCAGTTCGGAACGTTACGTGTTAATGGGTTAAAAACGCTGTTGGTTTTCCTGTGTATGTAAGGTTTAAATGGTGCATGGCACGTGTGCAGGCCACATAAAGCATCTGCCTGTCGGGTTCGGTAGCATAGTTTTTACCGGATGCAAATGGAACTATTACGTGGTCGAACTCAAGGCCCTTGGCCAGGTGTGCGGTAGTAATTACAATTCCGCCGCCAAAGGCAATGCTGGTTGCATTCAACAGACTTACGTTATATTTTTGATGCAGTGCCTGGTAAACGGCATCGGCCTGCTGCTGCGTTTTGCAAATAATGCCCAGCGAATTAAGGTTGCTTTCCACAAACTGATCTGTCAGGTATTTTATCCGTTCAATTTCCCCGGCTTCAGTTTTGCAGTGATAAACTTTTGGCTCGTCCCCATGCCGCTCAATGGCTTCTATTTCAATGTTTTTCCTGAGTCTTTTTGTAAACTGAGTGATTTCATAAGTAGACCGGTAACTTTTGAGCATGGTTATGCTGGTGGCATCCTGAAAAACGTTTTCGATAGTTTCAAGCCCCGATGAACTGAAAGGATTCACAGATTGGTTGATGTCGCCCAGGATGGTTTTTTTGCAGGGAAACAACAGGCTCAATACCTTGTACTGAACAGCGGAATAGTCCTGCATTTCGTCTACTACCAAATGCTTCACGTTCAGGAACGGTTTTAAACCTTCTAATCTCAATTTTAAATACAGCAGCGGATAAACGTCGCTGTATTCGTACGTTGCGCCTTTCCTTACTTTAAGCAGATCAGGCCTTTCCAACCACTGATAAAACCCTTTGTAGAGCATGCGCAGGTTTGAGGAGGGAAACATTTTGCGTACCGTGGCATGTAGTTTTGTGCGCTCTGTGCCCGAAACTTCGTAGCCGTAGTAGATATTAACATTGTCCACAATATCGCGCACCACTTCGTTGAAACGGTTGAGGATGGGTTTGCGGCTGTGTTTTTGAAACGACTCTTTGATAAACCAGGCCGGCACAGGCTTTCGGCCCAAAACCAAATCAACCGGCTTGAAACCATCATTTTCGAGATATACTAAATATTCATCAATTTTATTCAGCATTTCTGCCGATGATTTGAACCTGATGCGCGCTATCAGTTTGTCATCGGTTTTATTTAAAAGCTCAGAAACCTGGTCGAAAAAGTGCTGGAATTGTATCTGGTTTATGAACATTTTATCGGCGATTTCTTCCATGCTGGTTTCCTCAATGGTTTCTTCGCCCAGTTCGGGCAACACATTGGAAATATAACTTGCAAAAACCTTGTTGGGCGAAATAATCAGAATATCGGTGGATGAAATGGTTTCTTTGAAGCGGTAGAGCAAAAATGCGATGCGGTGCAGGGCAATGGATGTTTTTCCCGAACCGGCCACTCCCTGGATGATTAAATGCCGGGCATCTTCGTTGCGGATAATGGCATTTTGCTCGCGCTGGATTGTAGCCACAATGTTTTTCATTTTGGCCGAGGATGCCTGGTTCAGCTCTTTTTGCAGCACATCATCCTGGATTGTGATGTCGCTGTCGAGCATATATTCCATCTTTCCGTTTCGGATGCGGTATTGCCTTTTAAAATCGATAAAACCATCAATTTTTGATCGTTCGGTAACATAAAAAGCTTTGCCAGGTTCAAAATCGTAAAACATGCTTGAGATGGGCGCCCGCCAGTCGTACACCAGATTGGTGCCGGATTCTTCATCAAGAAAATTATGCACACCCACATAAACCGGATTGGAATGCTCTGCGCCATTTCTACTAAAATCTATCCTGCCAAAATACGGAACGTTGAGCAGCCTTACCAGCCGTTTTTTTGTATTTACGGAGTGATCGCCCAGCAGGGCAGTGTTGTGGATGGCTTCGCGCATGGCATTTTTTTCCAGATGGTCCATGTCTGTTTTATACTCATGCA
>CAYNDN010000585.1:0-3345 GCA_964395075.1 uncultured Lentimicrobiaceae bacterium
AAGGATTAATGAAAACAAAAAAAGAAAAAGGCGTTTCATGGGCTGCGTGTTTTGATACAAGATCCAAAGGTAATTGATTTCTGAAAAAAATCAAAAATCAGTATTTTCGTTTGCAATAAGTTTGGCAAAGGGAATATTGTGCAGCACTTTTTTCTCACAGTTAATTTGTTCTGTTAGGGTAGCAAAATAGGTATCGGGCATATCGTAGCCGGGGTAAAGTACTATAAAAGCCGGTTGGCCGGTTTCTTCTACTTCCTTCATTCCATGCCCAAAAGTCCAGACAAACAAAAAGTCGTCCTGGGTAAGCTGTGTAAAGCCATCCTGCCCGTTGGCCAGGCCGTTGAATACCATCTCAACGTTTTCCAGGGTGGCACTGTAATCAGTAATTTTTCCGCTTGGGTAGGGGGTAATGTTAGGGTGCATTATCTGTGCATTATATTTATCTGCAATCCAATTAGGTCTGAAATCTTCACCATCAGCATATAAAACATATACTCTATCGTTATCAAACCCCATCCCACCGGAGTCAATGGGCAACACAAGCATTTCCCAGGTGTTGTAGATTTCTGCCCAAAATTCGGTCCAATGGTAATAAGATGCGGTGTCGGGGATATTAACCAGGCTATCCTCACCAGAGGGTGTGATATGAACCTCTGTTCCACAAATCAATACTGCATACTTTTCCTGTGCAATGGCATTGCAGGCAAACATTAAAAAAATCAATAAAAGGAATGTAACTTTTTTAATAATTTTTAGTTTTTTTGTTATTGAACAATTAAAATTATCTAATATACTCTACTGAACGAGTTAAAATATTATTTCCATGACGCAAACGAACAAGGTATAATCCATTGTTAACCTGATTTCCCTCATCATCTTTACCACCCCACGTTACCTGCTGTTCGCCAGGTATTTTGTAATTGCGTGTTAACGTTGCTATCCGCCTTCCGCTCAACTCATATACACTGACATCAGCAACACCAGGCATCAGCACATTAAAAAAAACATGTGTACTTTCTGAGAAAGGATTGGGGTATATTTTCAACCCATTAATCGAAAATTTGGGAGGCTCGTTTATATTGGTCGCTGTATCAATAACTTTATTCATATAATAAATTTCATATTCATTGTTATCAATTTTACCATGCAAGAAAAGGTGGTGTTTTGCATCCTTAGAAAATAAGCTGATATGGGCAATTACCTCAGCCGAAATTAGGACCTCTCCAATCCAATTTCCTGAGTTATCCTTTTCATACATCACTACATTGTTTAAATCACCATCCTTTTCCAAATTCATTATATAAACTTTATTATTTAATACCTGACACCTTTGGTTAAACGGGTCTTCAACAATTAATTCAGGTTCGGAATATGCATTTCCATTAAAATATGTGTACATGGTGCTGTCATTATTTGGGCCTGACAAATACCTATTTTGTCGCCATACAATATGCGGGTTGTTTTGTCCGTCAAGGTCAATTCCGGCATCCATGCTATACGATTTACTGTTCATGGTATCAACACCACTCCATTGATCCGTGATGGGTTCATAATAAAAATATGTTGCCGCTTCATCGTACGACCATTCATTAAACATGTTCCCGAGACAATGTACTTTATTATCAGCGTCTATCACCGTTTCCTGTATTAGCATATGATAAACATTATTGTAGGGAGAGAGGGTTTCACTCCAGGTCTCATTCTCATAGTAGCGGTATGAAAAGTAACCGCTATTCGTACCAAAATACCAAAAACAGTAAACCCTGTCATTGTTATCAATATTTATGGTATTCCTAAAAGACCCTGGCATACCTACACTAACGGTATCCATCTGGCTCCACCCAACGCCATCAAATGTCTTCATACCAATCAGGCTCTGTGTTGTTGAATAAGAATCATAATCATAAGAAACGAAGAGAACGTTTTGGGAATTAGCAACAATGTGAGGCCTATCACAACGCAGGGAGGTGTTTTGCGACACATCTTCTGCCTCGGTCCAGGTAGTGCCCTGGTCTTCTGACTTTGAGTAATAAACCTTAAAAAGGCTACTGCTATGTTGATGTGCCCACACGCAATGAATTATCCCATTGTGATCGATAATGAAATCCAGGTGCTTATCCTTACCCTCCATATTCGAAACATTCACCGGCTCGCTCCATTCTTGGGCGTAAGAAAAGCCGGCAGAGATGAGCATAAATAGTAAAAGATAAAATCCTTTCATTTTTATTTGACTATCGTTGAATATTAATTTTTCCGGCATCTAGTGTCATGTTATCTCCGGTTAACTTATACAGGTAAAGGCCAGATTCATAATTTGAGCAATCAATTTCATGGGTTAACCCTTTAAGGCGAATTTCTTCAACCAGTCTTCCATCCATAGTCAGGATTTGAAAGTTCAGGTTTTTAACTCCTTTAACTTTTTCGATGGAGATTGTGAAGCTGTTGGTTGCCGGGTTTGGAAAAACCTTTATGCGGTTGGGCTGCACAAAAGGTTCGTCTTCCGCACCTGTCCAGATGAGCCAGCTATCGAATAAAGTTTGTAACGAATCGATGGGTTCCACACCATAAGGCGTGGAAGGTACGAGCAGATCACACCACCAGTCGCCGGGCAGGGCATCTTCCTTTGCCACCCGGACAAACGCTGATAGTGAAGAAACCCCTTCGTTCAAACATCGTGTGTCAGCACCAGGCACATTTGCTCCCTGCAGCGCAGCCATCAGCTTTTCAGCCAGCGAGCCTTCGGTATTCAGGAACCGCATTTCCATCGAATCGAGGATATGCTGACCCAACAGGATATTCCCCTGAATGGCATAATTTGAACCGATGATATGATCTTTGTAAGGATCGCAATTTACACCTGTGTATGCCGCTACACGCGGATGGCCGTTTTCATCCGTATCCACAACGCCGTACTGCCTTTTGGTGGGGTTGTTCTGGATGTCGTTCTCCACCAGCCAATCGATAATTTCCTGTGGCGACAAGCCCTCTACCATGCGGTTGTGGGCATTCTGCTGGTTACCCGAAAGCCAGTACGCCTGTGTGTGAATGCCGCCCCGCCCGGGAATGATATCATTAATAATCAGCACACCTGTGGGGATTGCACCTTCGTCGATGCACGAAGCCCCGGCACCGCCGATCTCTCCTGTTACGGTATCCACCGCAATAATTGAGAAAGTGTCCTGAGAGAAGGTGGTTTGGACGCAGCATAGAAATATTGCTATTAAAAGTATAGTATTTTTCATGGGAGAAGATATTGGTTATTAGTTATTAGTTATTGGTTAATGGTTATTTGTTATTGGTTAATTGTTATTTGTTGCGCCAATAGCTCCTGATAGCTATCGTGAC
>CAYNDN010000586.1:0-3338 GCA_964395075.1 uncultured Lentimicrobiaceae bacterium
CGTTAATCGTTATCCGTTAATCGTTATCCGTTAATCGTTATCCGTTAATCGTTATTCGTTAATCGTTTGCTTTTAATCCGGAAGTAAGTTTTCCGGGGGTGATAGATAGGAGGTGATAGGTTCTTTGGCCTGTATATTATTATTTGATGATTTGGACTTCGCTCTTGACAAATAGTTAATGTAGCCATTTAGTAATGAAAGTGCTTTGTCGATTAATTCGTTCATTTGGTTTACCTCAATCTTTGATAAGTAATTTTCATCATACGCCGTAATAAGCTGGTCTTTTAATTCAAATAATGAACCGCGGCTATGTCTGCAAAATTGAATGTTCTCCTGATAATGAAACCTTCCATAACCTTCTGCAATATTTTCAGTTATCGACCTTGATGCTCTTCTGATTCCATCTGTTAATGCAAACTTTTCCTCCGTAGGGAATTTTTTGATAATCCGTGAAAATTCATTTCTAACCACCCTGCAAGCCTTCCAGCACTCAAGATCAGTGAAGCTCTTGATATCCGAATACAAAGGTTTGTGCGCATTTTCCATTGTATGTTAATTTTTGTTTGTTATCCGTTATTTGTTATTCGTTAATTGTTATTCGTTAATTGCTATTCGACAATTGTTATTATGGTAATTCCTGCAGGCATTATTTTCATTGACTAACCTGGGTAAGCTGGTTTCCAGAAAAATTGTGGTTTCTACATCTACTACACAATTAACAATTAACGGATAACGATTAACTAACTCACCCAATTGGGTTTTCTTTTATTCAAAAAGGCATCCATACCTTCCTGGCCTTCGTCGGAAGCGCGGATTTCGGCGATCATTTCGGCGGTGTAGGTGATGGCTTCATCCAACGTAAGTTTGTTGGAGATTTCGTATATGAGGTTTTTGCAATGCGTCAGGGCTTTTGGACCACTGGTGCGTAACAACTTTATCACCGAATCCAGATGTGCTTCGAGCAATTCAGGTGGAAGCGATTTATTTACCAGGCGGTGATATTCTGCTTCCGGGCCTTTGATGCGCTTTCCGGTTAGCATCAGTTCTTTGGAGCCATACTCCCCCACCCTTTTGGTAACATAAGGAGAAATACATGCCGGCACAATCCCAATTTTTACTTCGCTGAGCGAAAAGGTTGTGTTGTCGTCAGCATAGGCGAAATCGCAGGCGGCCAGCAATCCGTTGGCTCCGCCGATGGCCGCTCCGTGTACCACGGCCATGGTTGGCTTGGCGCAGGTGTAAATGGCATAAAAGCATTTGGAAAGGTTGAGACTTTCGGCGTAGTTTTGCTCAAAGGTGTATCCTGCCACCCCGCCCATCCAGTTCAGGTCGGCCCCGGCACAAAATGACTTGCCCCTGCCACGCAGCATCACTACCCTGATTTCATCCATTTTGTTTACCTCGGTAAAAATGTCGAGCACTTCCGAGATCATCACTTCATTAAATGCATTGTGAATTTTTGGCCTGTTGAGCCACACAATGCCAATGTCTTCCTTTACTTCAAATTCGATAGTTTGGTATTTATTCATTTTCTGTAGTTTGTATTAATTCATGATCATTACTTTTTGGGTATTCATAATTTTTCCATTTATTTCAAGTACACAAACATACATTCCATTTTTATATGCGAGGGAAGAAAAGTTAATCCTGTGTAATCCATTCGAAACAGAAGATTGGTGAATAACCTCAAAATTTTGGCCCAATTCGTTGATGAGATATTTTCATCTTCAAATCCACGTTCGTACAACATTTCCCACATTAGGTAAACATCGTTCCAAAACTCATAGAAGAGTTCGGAAGTAGGGTTTGCATCGGCCCAGCTATTTTCGCTGTAAAAAGTATCAGGGGCATAAGCATTAAGAATAATGGCATATTTCTCCTGTGTAAAACACAATTGTGTAATGAGCATTAAAGTAATAAAAAAAGTATAGGTTTTTGTTTTCATAATGTTATAAATTTATTATTGAACCATAAATAATTTTATAATTTAATTGGTAATTTGGAGTATTGATAACACAAAAGTAAATACCGGGTGAAACCATTTGAATTTGAGAATCCTTACCATCCCATTGAACCATATGGTTTCCAGGTTTTTGATTTCCGGAAAACAGCGTATTTATCAGCTCCCCATTCAATCCAATTATACAAATTTCAACAAAACCAGGTTGAATTATATTATAAAAAATATTTGTGTGTTGTTTGAATGGATTTGGAAAAGCATTTATCTTTTTCATATCTCTTGCAGCGTCATTATTGTCAAAGATGTCAGATAGGATATCAAGTTTTGAAATATAGATATCACCATGTGGAACGATATCACTCTTATCGTATACAACATAAAGTAGGTTGTTAAATATTTCAAATTCCGGGGTGAAGATTACATTGGAGCTTTGATCTACAATTAAGCTTTCCCAATTAATACCATCCGGGCGGTGATAATACAATAAGTGAGCAAAACCACCATAGGTTTCTGTTGTTGTAATGTGAATTTTTCCTACATCATCCACTACAATTTCAACACGCTGCGAATCTCTATGCCCTACTGTATCAGCAATTGTCCAATTTTGCCCATCAAAAGTTGAATAATACGTATCTGCCTCACTCCAGCAAATATGCGGCAAACCGCCATTGTCCATGGCAATATCGATATCGCTTACAAAGGTACCACCTGAAAGTATTGTAATACCATCCCAGGTTTGCATGGCATAATCAAACCTGTAATACGCCGGGTGTTTACTTGCATAACCAAATGGGTCATAATAACCCGCACTATGGAGGTTATTGGCGGTATCAACTTCGATTTCCCACAACCCGGTTAGTGTGTTTGGGTCATCAAAGGGAATAAATACTTCACTCCATATATTATTTTCAAGGTATTGGTAGCAAAACTTACCATTGTGTGGTGCGCCCTGGTACCAAAAAACATATACCCTGTCATTGTTGTCGATGGCTATTTTTGACCCCAATCCTTCAGCGAGCGGACAAGGCTCCCCCCAACTATTGCCACGTTTGATTACAATGGTTGCATACACCCCCCAAGTAGCAGGAGAGAAATCGTAGAGGTCGTAAACAACAAACAGTTTATTTTGCGAATCATGGGCAATTTGTGGTGTGGTGCAATACAAATCCTGGTTTTGCGAAATGCTTTCGGGTTCAGTCCAGGTAAACCCGTTATCATCTGATTTGGCATAATAAATGACACTGTAATTGGCACTGTATTTTAAGCTCCACACGCAATGTATTACTCCATCATTATCAATAGTAAAGTCAGAAGACAGGATCATATCGTTCATATTCGACACATTTACCGGCTCGCTCCACTGCTGGGCGGTGGCAGG
>CAYNDN010000587.1:0-3077 GCA_964395075.1 uncultured Lentimicrobiaceae bacterium
TCAACCGAATAAATATTGAAACGACTTAAACAATAAAAATCAAAGATGATGAAAAAATTTACTTTTTTAACAGGATTAATCATGGCAGCGATGCTGATAGTATCGGGAAATCTGTTTGCACAAAACTTCGCACTAAGCTTTAACGGGACAGATGAGTATGCAAAAGTGGATGCGGATGCCTCACTCAATATGGGAGGTTCAAGTTTTACAATTGAAGCTTGGCTCAAATCCACGCAAAACCATACCGGTGAAGTTATAATCGTAGAATATGGAACGTGGCAGGAAGGAAATTATCAACTATCTTCCAATGCCCATAATAAAATAAAAGTGAATTTTTATGGTCGTTCCAGTGCTAACGGAGCAGAAGCAACGGTTGATTGGACGGACGGTCAATGGCATCATTTTGCCGGTGTTTTTGATAATGCAGCCAATAAAATAAGATTGTATATGGATGGCGTTTTATTAGCCGAAGAAAATGAATATAATACACCGGATTTCGAAAATCTGCCTTTATATTTTGCAGCCCGGGGAGGAACAGATAAATTTTCAGATATGGAAATGGATGAAGTTCGTATCTGGGATGATGCGCGCACGCAAACCGAAATCCAGAACAATAAGGATTCAGAATTGACGGGCTCAGAAAATGGCTTGGTTGCTTATTACAAAATGAATGAAGGCAGCGGAACCTCTATAGCTGATAATAGCAATAACAGCAACACCGGAACCCTTTATAATATGGGTGATGTAAATTGGATACTAAAGGAGGCTGCTCCTGGTGCTCCCGGCACACCTTCAAATCCTGACCCCGCAGATGGAGAAATCGATGTTAATCGTGATGTCACATTAACCTGGGATTTTGGAGCAGATACTGATACTTACGACCTTTGGTTCGGTCCTGCCGGCTCGATGAACAAAGTAGTAACTGCTGCCACGGCAGGTACAAGCGGAAGTTATTCGCCTGTTTTCAGTAATGCACTCGAATATGAGTGGCAGGTGATTGCATATAACGATGAGGACGAATTGTTCACAAATGGTGCTGTTTGGGAATTTACCACAGTGTATGGTCCCATTATTTTGCCATATTCCGAAAGCTTTGAAAACGTTACAGCTCCGGACATACCGGAGAACTGGTCGTACATAGATAATACCGGGGATGATTTGGCATACGTAAGTACCATTAATATTTTTGCTCATAGTGGCAATAATTGTGTGACTATGTACAATGGCGATGCTATAACAGGTGATGTAATGGTAATTTCTCCAAATTATTCAGGGACAGTAAACGGCACAAGAGTAAATTTCTGGGGAAGAGGAGGATGGAACAGCGAGCATGTAATTGTGGGAACGATAACAGATCCGACTGATCCATCCACCTTCACACCAATAGAAACAATACCGTTGTCGGCTTATGCAGAATTTTCTGTTTATCTGGGAACAGGTACAGACGAATATTTTGCCTTAAAGCACGGGATGGATTATGCCGGGAGTAGTATTTACCTGGATGATTTCACCTGGGTAGTAAGACCACCGGATTTGCCATCGAATCCCGCTCCTGCTGATGAAGCGGTAAGTGTGGCGACATCAACGTCTCTTTCGTGGACGACTGGGTTTGATACAGATAATATTGACCTTTATTTTAGTACAACCGAAGCTGATGTAACAAATCAAGAATCATCAGCAAAAAAACTTGACCATTCTACGGCAGCAACTTATGAACCGAACACAATGTTAAATAATACCTTTTACTTCTGGCGGGTAGTAGCCAGAAGCGAAAGCTCAGGCTTGGAAAGCGCAAGCGAGGTATGGAGTTTTTATACAGCGGGAGCACCCGAGGCTCCTTCTAATCCGTCACCTGCTGACGAGAGCATCAATGTTTACGGAACAGCTACTCTGAACTGGACAAATGGAACAAATACCAGTAATATTGATCTTTATTTAAGTACAAGCGAAAGTGATGTAATCAATAAAGAAAGTTCAGCAAAAATATTGGATCATTATTCTGAGGAAATCTATTATCCAAATGGTCTTGATTATAGTACAGATTATTTTTGGCGGGTGGTAGCCAGAAATGCTCCAACTAATCTTGAAACCGATAGTCCGGTTTGGAGTTTTTCTACAGAAATGAACCCTAATCAACAATACGTTCAGGATGGTCTTGAGGAAGATTTTGAAGGAGAATTTCCACCTCTTGGCTGGCAAAATATACAAATTTCATATCGGGACTGGGAATCATTCGGGGATGGTTACAAAGGCTCAAGATGCGCCCTTTACCAAGCTTTCTACACAAGTGCCAGCGCTGATTTAATTACACCACGGCTGGATCTTACCGCAAGTGATAACGATATTTTACATTTCTGGATTTTGAAATATGGGTTTACTGGTGATTTCGGAAAATGTGAAATCTATATTTCGACAGATGGCAGTTCCACCTGGGAATTGCTGGAAACTTATGATGCAACATTTGAGTCTTTTACAGGGCAGATAATAGATTTGGAAACCGGTATTGAGCAAACCGATAATACCTACATAAAATTTCGGGCTGAATCTACAGATAATACAGATGTTTGCAATACTAGAATTGATCATGTAATAGGACCACAAATTTGGATGGGGCAAAGCAACATTCCTGTCGGAAACTATACCGGCGGACAAGGTGTTTGGTATGATCCTGTTCAGATTCATACAACTGCCGATTTGATTGAGCTATCGGACACGCCGGCAGATTGGGATTTATTTATCCATCAAACCAGCGATATCTCCTTTAATTCAGATGAAACACTGGTGGACTGGGACGGCGATGGCAGTGCAACCTGGGATACCGAAGATCAAAAAGGTTTTTCTCCGATAGGAAATTCTTCAACAGAATTCACCGGCAGATATGATGGTCAGGGTTATACCATTGAAAATTTATATATTAACCGATCCAATGAGAATAGTATAGCCCTTTTCGGAGAGGCTGGTGATGCTGATATTTTCGATTTTGGCCTTATAAATGTGAATATTACCGGGGCTGAATATGTGGGCGCTATTGTAGGTCGCAATGAATCTGGCAGTCATGTAAATAATGTATATAGTAC
>CAYNDN010000587.1:3087-3335 GCA_964395075.1 uncultured Lentimicrobiaceae bacterium
ACCGGCACGGTAAATGGTAACCGCTGGATAGGAGGTATTGTAGGGCTTAATTATGATGGCGGTATCGTTTCTAAAAGTTATAATGAAAGCACTGTGAATGGTGGCAGTTACGCAGGTGGTATTGCAGGCGGTAATAATTATGGTAATTCAACTTCAACAATCGATCAATGTTATAATACTGGTAATATAAATATAGGTGGCTTAAGTGGCGGTGGAGTTGCAGTATATAATGACAAAGCAACCATTGT
>CAYNDN010000588.1:0-3326 GCA_964395075.1 uncultured Lentimicrobiaceae bacterium
AATATAATATGGCCGGCAGTATTCATCATCCGGATCCCAGGAGAGGCTTGCAGCACCTGAAGGGTTTCCCGGGTTGATGGCATCTTCGGAAAAGAAAATGGCATTGGCGCCCACCATTTGATTTACTGTAGAATTGTTTTGGCCATTTCCGCCATTGTGTTCATCGTGCAAATCCCTGAAATCTTTGGTGTGCCCCATTTCCATCATATCTATTTCGCCACAACCTGGCCAGGCATAATTGGAGGTGCCAAGCATCCATACGGCAGGCCAGCCACCCAGGTCAATATCAGGAACGTTAACCCTGGTTTCGATCATACCATACTTTATCGAAATCTTTGATTTGGTGTTAAGTCTTGCTGAAGTATGATATAGTGGATTCCCCCACTGATCAACAATATCCGGCCCTGATTCTTCTTTGGCAGTAATCTTTAAAGCATTACTTCCAGGTTCTCCGGGAATTGCTGCTATCGAAGCATTTTCCGGCTTGTAAAATTCCAACTCTCCGTTACCCCATCCCCAGGAGCCATTCCCGGTTTCCAGAATCCAGTTGTCAAGGGTTTCAAACTCTTCTTCCCAGATAAGGTTACCTACTTGTCCCGATAACGGCATTGTGAGCAACAGGGCAAAAGTGATGACTGCAAAAGCTTGAATGATTGAAGAAAAATTTAGTTTCATGTTATTAATTTTAGTTCCGAAGGCTATCTTTAAAAGTTGTAAATATATACCTAAAAATGTGCTTGCTCCAAATATTTCATCCATACTATTATACATCATTCTAATAAGCAATATACATAATGGCTACATCATGCTTTACTTTGCAGTTTCAATTTCCAAAAACTATAAAAAAGTTAAACATTCCATTTAATTCCCCCCGAATCCGCATGCGTATTCTTTATCATCATCTAATTGAACGCCTGCCCGCCCTAATACGATGAAGGTGGGAATTAAACGAATTTTAGATCATTCTTATCGATGATGCCTTAGCTTCGGGATTATCCCATAATATTGACCTAATAAAAATCCTTGCGGATTTTGGGTAATTCCAATAAGTTTTTTAATATTTCTTATTTATTGATTCAGGAGCTTAGCAGAGAAAGTGTGAAATTATAAAAAGGGGTAATATTTATTTATAAAAACCATAATATCAGGATAATAAAACTTAAACGATGTATTAATGATGTAGTTAAAAACTACGTATGCTGAGTTTTTGAGCATGTAAAATATTTTGGTTGGTGTTGTTCTTAAGTTTATTTCGTAGCATGAAATCATCAGATGTTCAATTTTCCAAAACTAAATAAATTTAATGATGAGAAAACTTACACTATTGATGATTACAATACTGGTGTACGGCTTTTCTGCTTTTGCGCAGGATGGCAGTGTGTCCGGTGTTGTAATTTCGGCGGATGACGGTTTGGGCATCCCCGGCGTAACGGTGCTTGTTAAAGGCACCTTTAATGGTACAACCACCGACATTGACGGTAATTACACCTTATCTAATGTGCCGGTGGAATCTACGCTTGTGTTTTCATTTATTGGAATGAGTTCACAGGAGGTGAAGTACACCGGTCAGCCAACTATTGACATAACCCTTGAAACGGAGTCAACCTCCCTCGAAGAAGTGGTGGTGATTGGTTACGGTGTGCAGAAGAAAAAGGATGTTACCGGTTCAGTTGGAACTGTTGGCTCCAAAACAATCGACAAGCTTAAGCCTGTAAAAGTTGAGGAAGCCTTACAGGGTACCGTAACCGGTGTTAACGTAACTTCGCAGTCAGGTGCTCCCGGTGCCGGCCTCGATATCCGGATTAGGGGTATCTCAACAAACGGCGATGCAGCTCCGGTTGTGATTATTGATGGGTATCAGGGCGACCTGAGTACACTCAACCCTAACGACATCGAAACAATGACAGTATTGAAAGATGCCCAGGCAGCAATTTACGGTACTGTTGGTGCCAATGGTATTATTTTGGTAACAACCAAAAGTGGTAAACGCGATCAGGCAACCACTGTGAATGTCAACAGCTCAATGGGATTGCAACAAACAACGCGAAAGCTTCCACTGCTTAATGCCACTGAATATGCTGTTATTTTAAACGAAAGTTATGCAGCTGCCGGCAATGACCTGCCATTTCCTGATGTATCGGGCTTGGGTGAAGGAACCAACTGGCAAAATGAACTCTTTGAGACCGCCCCTATTTTTGATAATGATATCAGGGTAGCTGGTGGTTCAAGTAATATGAATTACTCCATCAGTGCTTCTGACCTGCGTCAGGAAGGTATTGTTGGCGGTGACAAATCAGGTTATAACAGAAATACCGCCAGAATTGCACTTGGTGCTGATTTGACGGAATGGCTAAAAGTAAATACAACACTTACTTACACCCACTTAGACAGGAAATCATTCAACGATTTTGGTTTGGGTTCAATATTGTTTAATGCCATCAACATGCCATCAACCTATCCGATTTACAATCCTGATGGTAGTTATTTTGCAGCTCCCGGAGATGTTGGTATTGAAGTGGCAAACCCGCTTCAGCAACTGAACAATACATATAACGATTACGACCTGGATAAATGGAATGGTAACATTGGCCTTGAAGCAAAATTTGCCCAGCATTTCACAGCCACTGCCCGAATAGGTTTTAATACCGCAAACTCAAAATATAAGTCGTTTACCAAAGTTGTAGATTACGGCCCAAGTAAGGTTTTTAATGTAAACAGGAGCAGCGTTTATCAGGAACGTAATACCTTTAATGACTACACCTTTGATGCATTTGTTACCTATGATAATACCTTAAATGATGATCATCATGTTGTTGGAACAATTGGTACCACGGTTTTCAAAACCTGGGGTGATAATCTGAATGGTACAGGATGGGATGTTCCGAATAATTCCTGGGAGTTTGCCGATATTAGCCTTGCCAATGGTTTGGTCGAATCCAAAACGGTTGGTTCATGGGTTTATGATCAGCGCAGGCTTTCTTACTTTGCCCGTGGTCAGTATGATTATAGGGGTAAATATCTTGCTTCGGTTATGCTCAGGCGTGATGCCTCCACCAAATTTGGTCCGGATAACACAGTAGCTTATTTCCCTTCAGCAACATTGGGTTGGATCATCTCCGATGAAGTTTTTATGGATAATTTCAAAAAACTCAATCTCCTTAAATTGAGGTTAAGTTATGGTATTTTGGGTTCTGACAAAATTGGTGATTACAGGTATATCTCCACACTCAACGGTGAAGCAACCTACGTATTTAATGGTGGTTTGGTGAATGGCCGTGCTATCGGGCCTTTGGCAAATCCAAGTATAAAGTGGGAAGAATCCAAGC
>CAYNDN010000589.1:0-3325 GCA_964395075.1 uncultured Lentimicrobiaceae bacterium
AGCGCACTGGACGAAAATCTGATGAAAAAGCTGGAAGCCTAAAATTTTGTTGGTTTCCAAACAATTTTCTTCTTTCTTGTGTTAATTTATAACAACAAAAACTATTGAAAAAATGGCTAGTTTAAAAGAAAAACTTCGTGAAAAAATAGAACAACACCGCCCACGTACTCAGCGTCTTTTAAAAGAGTATGGCGATGTAGTAGTTGACAAAGTAACCATAGCTCAGGTAATTGGTGGTATGAGGGGGCTCAAATCTTTGGTAACGGACATCTCTTATCTCGACCCCAATGAGGGTATCCGTTATCGTGGCTACACGCTTCCTGAGGTATTCGATAAACTTCCTAAGGCAAAAGGTTCAGAAATGCCTTACGTTGAAGGTTTGGTTTACCTTTTATTAACCGGTGATATTCCAACCGAATCAGAGGTTTCTGACGTTGTTGATGAATTCCGTAAGCGCCGTATTGTACCCCGCTACGTTTACGAGGTAATTGATGCTTATCCATGTTGCAGTCATCCAATGGCCATTTTTGCAAATGCTATACTTACTTTGCATCGCGAATCATTTTTCTCCAAGAAATATGAGGCCGGTATCAATAAACTTGAGTATTGGGATCCAACTTATGAGGATGCCCTCAACTTACTGGCTAAGTTACCTGAGATAGCATCCTACATTTATGCAAAGCTGTACCGTGATGGCAAACGCACACAGTCTGACCCAAGCCTGGATATGGGTGCTGATTTTGCACACCTGATGATGAAGCCCAAGCCTTATGATGATGTGGCCAGGCTGCATTTTATTATTCATAGCGATCACGAAAGCGGAAATGTAAGCGCGCACACCGGTCACCTGGTGGCAAGTACATTATCTGATATTTATCAGTCTATTTCTGCAATGATAAATGGTCTTGCAGGGCCGCTTCACGGATTGGCCAACCAGGAAGTATTGCGCTGGTTGCAGGGTGTTAAGGAAAAGATGGGTGATGAAATTCCATCAGAATCGGAGATGAAACAATTTGTTTGGGATACGCTCAATTCAGGTCAGGTAATTCCGGGATATGGCCACGCAGTATTGCGGAAAACCGACCCAAGATATTCTATCCAGCGTGATTTCTGCCTGAAACACATGTCAGATGATCCGTTGTTTAAGTATGTTGATTTGCTTTATAAAGTTGTACCGCCAATTCTAAAAGAGCAGGGCAAAGCCAAGAATCCATGGCCAAACCTTGATGCCCAGACTGGTGTAATCCAATGGCATTACGGTGTAACTGAATATGATTTCTACACGGTATTGTTTGGTATTGGCAGATCGATTGGTATTGCTGCAAATATCATCTGGGACAGGGCATTACTTTATCCGCTGGAGCGTCCAAAATCTGTAACTACAGATATGCTGGAGCAAATTGCAGGGATCAAAAAATAAGACTTGTCGATTGTGTTTAATATATGAAGTCCCGTAATTTTGCGGGACTTTTTTTGTCTTTTGTAAATCCATGTTTTATGATAGAACAGTTTGAAATTAGTTTACCCGCATTCCGCAGAGGTTTTCACCTGGTAACGCACCATATCGAATCCCAACTAAAAAACCTACCCGATAAGGGTATGGTTAATATTTTTATCAGGCACACTTCTGCAGGGCTCACCATCAATGAAAATGCCGATCCCACGGTGAGAACTGATATAGAGGCGTTTTTTGATAAATATGTCCCTGAATATGAACCTTATTTTAAGCATACAATGGAAGGTGCCGATGACATGCCGGCCCATATTAAATCGAGCCTTACCGGGGTTTCATTAACCATTCCTGTTACAAACGGCAGATTAAATCTCGGAACGTGGCAGGGTATCTATCTTTGCGAATTCAGAAATCATGGTGGTAGCAGAAGGCTGCTGATTACAATTTATGGATAGGAGAGTTCATCTCAAATCCCTACAGGCCTAAAAGCGTTTATTCAACAATGAATTTGCGTGTTACAGTTTTTCCGACAGTGGGGGTTATTGCTAAAATGTAAGTTCCTGATGGTAAATGCTGTACATCAATTTTAATTTCGTTATCACCATTACTGAAAGGATAAGCATTTTGGGAATAAACAATACTGCCATTTAAATCAAATACTGTGGTGCTCAAATTTTCAGGCTCAGACAGCGTAAATGGTAACGAAACGGATTCGTATGCCGGTGTTGGAAAAGCATCACCTATTTCCGTAAATACCTTGCTGTATTCAGCATAGCCGGGTGAAGGTTGAAAGCTGAGATTGTCAACTGTATAGGTTGATCCTTCGGTTGCTTCGAAAGATGAATTACCGAGTGTAAATATTATAAAACAGGTTTCAGGAACATCAGGGCTGTCGTAGAAAATATCCATGCTAAAGAGGGTAAAATCATAAACTGCATAATTTATAAAACCCAGGCCTGCACCAATCAGTTCCTGGGAGGCATCTAACATGCCCACCAAAATAAATAATGTATCGGATCCCTGGGGCGTGCCTTTCAGGTAAAAATCCATGCTTCTGTATCGGTCATTAACAATAAAATATGTTGATTTGAGCTCTGGAGCAACAACTCCAAAGCTGCCCGGTATTTCAACAGCTTTGAGTTGTGCAGCATATCCTCCACCTACACCGGCTGTTTTAAGCACATTTGCGTGCATTGAGGTATTTGCATAAGCCTGCCATCCTTCAGGAACCAGCCCTCCACCCTCATTGGTAATCCAATTATCGAGGCTTGCATTGGGAATTTGACCTTGCGCTGATACCAGCACTGAAAGGAATACGCCTGCAATGATGAAAAATAAATGCGGTTTCATAACATTTGAATTTGGTTAAAATATCGATTTTCTTTCCATCCAAAGGTAAATATATTTCTGGTTTCCTGTTGTTATAATTATCAAGGTTAACCCTCGAATTTCCAAAGGAAATTCGGCTTTGCCTTATTTTTATATGGCAAAATGAAAAATTCATGAATTGATCAGGATATGATTAAATTTGCGCAATTCAAATAAAAAATGATTTTCGATTATGGAATTTTTATCTGTGTTTTTGATAACTGTGGGATTTGTTGCGGTAATCATGTTATTCCTGGGAACCAAAATGCTGCTGAAGAAAGGAGGCTCTTTTCCACAAACGCGCATTGGACATAACAAAGTGATGCGTAGCAGAAAAATCTATTGTCCCAGAACAATGGACCGCATGGAGCAAATCAGCAAAAAGATTAAAATTCCACAATAGGTAGTGTTATTCATACGATGACTTTGAGTCATCTTATGAAATAAAAAAAGGAACTACTGCAAATTTTGTGGAAGATCTTACAGAAAAACACACATAAAGCT